>NZ_JBFAJA010000066.1:0-82298 GCF_040654975.1 Dactylosporangium sp. NPDC050588
TGGATGCCGTCACCGGCCGGCGCGCCGATGATGACGTTCTTGATGGTCGCGCCGTTGGCCAGCTCGAACATCGGGTCCTGACTCTCGCTCTGCCCGCCGTCGCCGATGCAGCAGTAGCGCTTCATCCCGCCGTCGAGCGTGCCCGACACCTTGATCGTGCCGCTGACGCTCGCGTCGCCCGACTTCGTCGGCCAACTGGTGCTGGGGTTGGTATTTGTGGGCGTGGTCGTGCCCGCCACCACCAGGCGCCACTGCTGGTTGGCGCCGTTGAGGTCGGTGAACTGGGAGATCCTCGCGCCGTTGGCGGTCGACCACTCCCAGACCTCGAGGGCCTTGCCGCTGTGCCGGTTGATGAGCTGGATGTTGTCGCCGATGTTCTGCACGGAGAACTGCTGGTTGTTGCCGCTGCTGATCGGCCACTGGCGGTACTCCGCGCCGTCGGCGGTGTTCCACTCCCACAGGTCGACGGCCTTGCCGCTGTGCCGGGCGATGATCCGCCACCAGCCGGTGCCGGCCGACTCGAACCGGAACTGCTGGCACTGGCAGCCGTTGCTGCTGTACTGGGTGACGGTGGCGCCGTCCGCGGTCGACGCGCCCGTGACCTCCATGACCTTGCCGCTGTTGACGTTCACCAGGTTGTACCAGGTGCCTTGCACGATCGTCGCCGCGTCCGCGGACCGCACGGCGACGGTCGTCACCGCCGCCACGACGGTCAGCACGACCGCACTGAGCAGCCAGCGTCTGTGTCTCTGCCTTGCCACGTCGGGGAACCTCCGATCGGTGCCTTGGTTCGTGTCGCGAGGAAAGCGCTTTCCTCGGTGGCGGACCGTATCGGCGTCGTTCGCACTTGTCAACGTCGATGTGAGCGCTCACTTCGCCCGCTCCTCGTCAACGCCGACGCCGTGAAAGGAGGCTGTGAAAACTGTCGTACCCCGCGGGCATGATGTGCGCATGAGCGGTGGGGTGGGGATTCGGGACGTGTGGCAGCTTGTCGACGAGGCGCGGGCGGACCTGGGCGGGGCGCCGTCCGCCGACGACGTCGCGGCGGCGATGGTGCGGTTGCTCAGCGCGCGGCCGGCGGCCGGCATCGCCGCGTTCGACCGGCCCTTCGACGAGCTGATGGCGGTGTCCCACCGGGCGGATCTGTGGGCCGCTGCGTACATCATCAATGGCGGCGCGTCCGGTGACGGGTTCGACTATTTCCGCGGCTGGCTCGTGGCGCAGGGCAGGGACTGGTTCGAGTGCGCCCTCGCCCACCCCGACAGCCTGGCCGCCCATCCCGCGGTGGTCGCGGCCGCGGCCGGGGACGGAGACCTCGACGGCGAGCCGGTCCTGTATGTCGTGATGGACGCCTATCGCGACGTCAGCGGCGAGGAGGACGTGCCCGACTATCCCGACACGGTCTGGATCCCCGACCTCGACCCGGACTGGAATTTCGACTACGGCGACAGGGCCGAGATGCGCCGGCGCCTTCCGGCGCTCGTGGCGCTCTTCGACGGGGAGGAGGGGCAGTGAGCACCGCTGAGGTGTCGCCCTTGTCGCCGGGCGTGGATGACGTGTGGCGCCTGATCTCCGCGGCGCGGGCTGACCTTGGCGGGTCGCCGTCGTCGGACGACGTGGCGGCGGCGGTGGTGCGACTGCTGCGTAGCTGGCCGGCCGCCGACATCGCCGCGTTCGAGCAGCCCTTCGACGAGCTGGTGGCGGTGTCCTACCGGGCCGGCCTGTGGGCCGCCGCCTACGTCATCAACGGCGGCGCGTCCGATGACGGGTTCGAGTATTTCCGGGGATGGCTCATCGCGCAGGGCCGGGAGACGTTCGAGCGGGCGCTCGCCGACCCCGACAGCCTCGCGACACATCCCGCGGTGGTCGCGGCGGCCGCCGAGTGCGACGGCCTCGAGTGCGAGGACGTGCTGGCTGTCGTCTGGCAGGCGTACCGGGACCGGACCGGCGGCGAGGAGCTCCCCGCCCGTGCCTTCACCATCCGCTATCCCGACCTCGACCCGGACTGGGAGTTCGACTTCGACGACGAGGCCGAGATGCGGCGCCGCCTGCCGCGGCTCATGGCGCTCTACGACGAGGAAGAGGACACGTGAGCGAGCTTCGAGAAGCGGTCGGCGGAGATGAGGCGCTCTGGAGTGTTCTCGCGCCGCACGTGCTGCCGTCGGTCAGGCTGGCCGGCGGCGGGGCGTGCGCGCCGGATTCGCGGGGCACGCGGCTCGGCGGGGACGCGCTCGCCGGGGACGGGTTCGTCTGGCCGCGGACCGACGGCGGCAGAGCGCTGACGGTGATCGCCCAGCTCGACTGCGACGAGATCAACGCGACGCTCGGCGGCGGCGACGGCCCGGGCGTGCTGCCGGCCGGGGCGCTGCTGACGTTCTTCTACGACGCCGTCGAGATGGAAGGCTGGGGCTATGACCCCGGCCACCGGCAGCACTGGCGGGTGGTCGTGTCCGACGCCGCGACGGCGCGGCCGGTGGTGGCGCCGGAGGGGACGGAAGCGTTCGGCGCTGTGGCGTGCGTGCCCCGGCGGGTGCTGACGATCCCCGACAGGTGGGAGCCGGCCGTGGAGCGGCTGCGCGAGCACGGTCGCGGCGCGGTGAGCCGGTTGTATGACCGCGTCGGGGCAAAGGACGAGGCGCCCAGGCACCGGGTGTTCGGCTGGCCCGAGCCGGTGCAGGGCCCGATGCAGCTGGAGTGCCAGCTCGCCGCCAACGGCATCTCCGTCGGCGGGCCCGAGGGCTACGGCGACCCGCGCGTGGAGCGGCTCCGCGAGGGCGCCGGCGACTGGGTGCTGCTCCTGCAGGTCGACTCCGACGACGACGCCGGCTGGATGTGGGGTGACGTCGGCACGTTGTACTACTGGATTCGCTCCCAGGACCTCGCCGCCGGCGACTTCACCCGCATCTGGGGGATCGGCCAGTGCTGCTGAGCCGCCCCTCGTGCCCCGATCCGGCCGGCGGCCCGGCGACGGACGGCGGACATGACCGAGGTCCGTGACGGTGTCGATGGCGGCGACGATGAGGCGTTGTGGGCGGCGGTGATGGCGCATGCGCTGCCGTCGGTCCGCCTGACGCACAGCCCGGCGGGCGGCCCGGCGCACGGTTCGGCGTGTGGCCCAGCGGGCGACCCGGTGTGCGGCTCGGCGTGCGGGGAGGAGCTCCGGGACACGCGGCTCGGTGGGGTCGCGTTCGGGGACGAGCGGTTCGTCCGGCCGCGGACGGGCGGCGGGCGAGCGCTGTCGCTGATCGTGCAGCTGGACTGCGACCAGGTCAACGAGGCCCTCGGGCTGGAAGCGTTGCCGGTGGCGACGCTTGAGGGAGCCGCGACCTTCCCGCGGTGGCCTGCGCGGCCCGGCGGGTGCTCACGATCCCGGACCGGTGGGAGGAGGTCGTCCAGCCGCTGTGGGAGCGGCGGCCCGCCGCGATGGATGAGCTGCACGGGAAGGTGGAGACGCCGCTGCACCGCGTCTTCGGCTGGCCGGAGTTCATCCAGGACCCTGCGCGGTCGGATGACGGCGACTGGGTGCTGCTGCAGGTGGACTCCGACGACGTCACCGGGTGGATGTGGGGGTGACGTCGGCCGATGCCTCTGACGCGCCCGAAGTCCCCGGCGACCAGGTCCTGTTTGAACGCAGCGCCGAGGGCGCGCGGCGGCGGTGGCGCGCGCCCCGTGAACGACGGTCAGGAGCCGGGCGGCGGCGGCGGGGGCGGCGGGTCGACGGCGATGCCGATCTGGGCGCGGGTGGAGAAGTTGCCGGCACCGTCGAAGGCACGGACGGCGACGAAGTAGGTGCCGTAGCCGGTGTAGGGGACGTAGGCGGTGGTGTTGCCGACCAGGCTGATGACCGTGCCGTTGAGGGCGACCTCATAGCCCGCGACGAACTGGTTGTCGGTCGAGGCGGTCCACACGACCGTCCAGGAGCCGTCGGTCACCCCGCGAAACGCCAGGCCCGTCGGCTGGCTGGGTGCGGTGGTGTCCGGCGGCGTGCCCAGGCCCACCGTGGCGAAGGGGGAGCGGTTGCCGGCGGCGTCGATCGCCCGTACACCGAACGACATCACCATCGGCGGGGGCGTCGGCATGCTGTAGCTGGTGCCGGTGACGGTCGCGATCGGGGCGGTGGAGGTGTTGGAGTAGATCTCATAGCCGGTGACGGCGCGGTCGTCGGTCGAGGGGGACCAGGTGAGCACGTACGAGCTGGCCTGCGCGGTGCCGCGCAGGTTGGTCGGGGTCGAGGGCGGGCGGACGTCGCGCGACGGTGGGCGACCGTCGCACGGGGCGGCGTTGAGCAGGCAGCCCTGCGGCGTGCCCTGGCCGGCGGCGACCCAGCCGAAGCTGGTCGACGCGCCCGGGGCGAGGCTCGCGTTCCACGACGCGCCGACGGCGACGTAGTGGCTGCCGGCGCGGGTCACCGTGGCGTCCCACGAGCTGCCGATGGTCGTGCCGGCGGGCAGGTCGAACTCGACCCGCCAGGTCAGGGCGGTCGTGCCGCCGTTGGTGACGGTCATGCGGCCCACGTAGCCCGCGGGCCACGCGCTGTCCTGGGAGAACGCGGCCGTCGGGACGGTGGCGGCACCGGCGGCCACCGCGTTGAGCGTGATCGCGAGGATGCCGGCCACGACGGCCGCCCTCGCAAAGAATCGACTCATGTGAATGGACGATACGTGAGCGCCGCAACTCAGGGGCAGTCGCGGCCGGCGCAGGTCCGCTGGCGGGCGAGGGCGGCGGCGAGCGCGGGGCGGGTGGAGCCGTCCTGGAGCAGGTTGGTCAGCTGCCACGGGTCGCGGGCCAGGTCGTAGTACTCGCGGTCGGTGACGGTGAACGCGTCGTCGTAGATCTCCGTGTACCGGTAGCGCCCCGGCACCACCGTCGACGCCCACGACGGGATGCCCGCACCGTTGGCCGGGTCCCGCCAGTACTCCGTGAGCAGCGCCCGCCGGTCGCCGGGTGCCAGCAGGTCGCGCCCGTCCACCTGAAACGACGGGGTGAGACCGGCGGCGGCGAGCACCGTCGGGGTGATGTCGAGGTTCGCGGCCAGCCGGCGGTCGCTGCCGGCGCGGATGTGTCCCGGCCACGAGATCAGCAGCGGGACGCGCTCGGCCTGCAGGTACGGCATGAACTTCTCCGGCAGCCCGTGCTCGCCGAACAGCTTGCCGTTGTCCGACAGCAGGATGACGAGCGTGTCGTCCAGCTCGCCGTCGGCCTTCAGGCGGCGCCGGATCGACTCGAGCGCGTCGTCGACGGAGCGCAGCGTCCGCAGCATCGCCTGCCGCTCGAGTGCGCCCTCCTCCTGCGTACGGTTGAAGCGTCGCACGTACGCGGGCTTGTCGCCGCGGTCGGTCTCGCGGGTCGCGGGGTTGCCGTCCCACGGGTAGCTCACGCCGGCGTAGCGCGGCTCCGGCACCTGCGGCGCGTGCGGGGCGGTGAAGCCGGCGTAGATGAACCACGGTTGCCGGTCGTCGCGCTCGTACCGGTCGACGTAACGGCCGACCTGGTCGCCGATGAACGTGGTGGCGTAGGACGCGCGGGTCTTCAGCCCGTCGACGACGAAGTCTGCGCCGGTGTACCCGCCGCCGGTCAGCGCCCAGTCGTCGAAGTGCGGCGGCCGTCGCGCGATGTCCCAGGCGTTGAAGAGCTTGCCGACCGCGGCCGTGCGGTACCCGGCGGCGTGCAGCTCGTGCTGCAGCGACCGGTCGTGGTCGAACCGGCCGACCGCACCCTGCTGCGTGACGCCGTGGTTGTGCGCGTACCGGCCGGACAGGATCGTCGCCCGGCTCGGGCAGCAGCTCGGCGTGCTGACCATCGCATTCGGGTACTCCCGCCCGTGGTCGCGCAGCCACGCCAGCGCCTTCGGTATCGCGAACGTCTGCCCGGTCCGCGCGTCGTCCATGAGCAGCAGCAACACGTTCGGCCGACCCGGCGGCGCCGTCGCCCGTACATCATGGGCGGGCGCGACCAGGCCGGCCGCCGCCACCACCGCCACAGCCCACGCCGCCACCCGCACCACGCACTCCAGGTATCCGCTCCGACACGCTGTGCTACAAGGTAGCCGCTACGGGACGGCGGGGTGGTATTCCCCGTGATACATGCCGAGGAAGGGCGCCACCAGCAGCGCGACCTGCGTGGCGAGGAACCAGGCGACGGCGAGGGCGGGCACCGCCAGCAACGCGAGCGCCGGCGCCGTCCGGGCGGCGGCGACGACCCGGTCCAGCCGCGGCGAGTCGACCCCGGCCACCGCCACCAGCACGAGCAGCACGGCCGCCACGCCGAACAGCAGGGACAGCGCCGCCCCGGCGTACTGCGCCAGCCACGCGAACCCGTTGTGCAGCCAGCCGAGATCCAGCGGCGCGTCCACGCCGTCGAGCCGCGCGCCGCGCCACCATCCGGGCCCGTACCTCGCCAGCAGGAAGTACGTGACGGCGGCGACGGCCGACAGCACCGTCGCGCCCCGACCGGACTCCCGCGCCACCATCGCCACACGTTACCGCCGGACGGGTCGCCGTGCACCAGGTGCACGAAGGGATGCGAGCCGAGCGGGGTGGCGTCCTCGGTCAGCGGAACAGCGGGACCCACTCCTGGCGGCGCACGATCGTCACGCCGGGCGCGCGGTAGTACGGGTCGTCGTCGATGATCGCGTCGAACTCCTTGGCGGTCACGTCGAAGAGCAGCAGCGCGCCGGTCTCGTCCGAGTACGGCCCGGCCATCACCACCCGCCCGGCCTCGTGCAACACCCGCAGCCGTTCCCGGTGCGCGGGCCGCACCGCCAGCCGGTCGGGACTCCCGTCGAAGGCAAGCTCAAGCAGGTACACGCGGCCATCGTAGGGGAGGGCCCGCTCACGGGTCGGGGAGGTGGCGCGGACCTGCCGGAACGCGTCCAGCCACTGGCGCACCTGCTCGTCGGGGTGCAGGTGCGGCGTCGCAGACGGCGTCCACCCCGGGTGGCTAAGGTTTCGTCCGTGGATGCGAAGACCGATGAGCTGCGAGCCGCCCACGACGTCCTGGCCGAGATCTACGCCGACGGCCTGGCCGGCGAGCTGGACCGGATGCCGGTCGAGCGGGCGGTGCTCGGCCTGTTCTGCGAGCTGACCCTCGCCGCCGATCTGGGCCCCGACGTGGGCGACGTCGGCTGCGGCACCGGCCGGCTCGCCCCCTACCTGTCCGCCCACGGCCTGTCCCCGCACGGCGTCGACCTGTCCCCGGAGATGGTCAGGGTGGCCCGGCGCGACCACCCGGGCTTCCCCTTCGCCGTCGCCGACCTGCGCGACCTGCCGTTCGCCGACGCCTCCCTCGCCGGCGTGGTCTGCTGGTACTCGCTGATCTTCCTCGCCCCCGAGGACCGCGCGCCTGCCTTCGGCGAGCTGTCCCGCGTCGTCAAGCCGGGCGGCCATCTGGTGACGGCCTTCAAGGACGGTGACGGCACCCTCCGCCGCGCCGGCCGCACCGCCGGCGTCGAGTTCGACGCGTACTGGCTGCCCGCCGACGAGATGGCCCACCACCTCACCACCGCGGGCTTCACCACGCTCTTCCGCGCCACCCGCCCCGCCGAACAGGGCGAGTCGACCCCCCAGTCCTACCTCCTCGCCCGCCGCACCTGAGACACGTGCTGCCGGCGCCGGCGTGTCAGAGGTAGGCGACCGTCACGTGTTGCAGGGTGAGGGTGAGCTTCGGGGGGCCGTCGCCGTGGTAGCTGGTCTCGGGGACGACGCCGGCGGCGGCGACCTGCTTGACGATGTCCATGCCCTTGGTGACGATGCCGATCAGGCTGTAGTTCGCGGGGATGGTCGGGTTGTCGGCGTAGTTGATGAAGAACTGGCTGCCGCTGGTGCCCGGGTCCTCCCAGCGGGACACGGCCACCGTGTCGCGGAGGTAGCCGGCCTTGGGGCCGAGGTTCTCCTCCGCGTACTGGTACGCGGGGCCGCCCGTGCCGGTGCCGGACGGGTCGCCGCACTGCAGGATGGACAGGCTCTCCGAGGTCCCCAGGCGGTGGCAGTGGCTGCCGTCGAAGAACTGCTTGCCGGCCAGGTAGGCGAGGCTCGCCACCGCGCACGGGGCGACCTTGGCGTCCATCGTGATCTCGATGGTGCCGAGGTTGGTCGTCAAGGTCATGGTCGCGATGGTGCCGCTGGGGACCGTGGCCGGCGGTGTGCCGACATCCTTGATGGTCGCCTTGTCGACGGGGTTGACCGGGGACCATCGGCACTCGGCGGTGGCGGCCGGCGACGGTGCCGTGGGCGTGGCGACCCGCCGGGCGGCCTGCGGCTGGCCGGTGCAGCCGGCCAGGCCCGCCGTGACGAGCAGCGCGGCGAGCGCCTGGGTGAGTCGCTTCACGGCTGGTTCCCTTCGGAAAGCGCGGCGCCGTCCGCCGCGACCCTTCCGACCATGCGGGCATCCGTCGTTGTCCGGTAGGGGCGACGCCCCTCGGGCGGTCAACTCCGGACAACCCCGGTGATGCCGAAGTTCGCCATGTCGACGACGGGGCGGTAGCCGAGGGCGGCGTAGATCTTGTTGGAGGTGGGGTTGGCCTGGTCGGTGAAGAGGCAGACACGGTCGCCGGTGGACTGGAGACGGCGGGAGACCTCGGCGACGGCGTTGCTGGCCCAGCCGTGGCCGCGCTGGTCCGGCGGGGTGTAGACGGGGGCGATCCTGACCACGCCGTACGTGGGTGCGGTGGCGCCGACGAGGCTGACGGGCCGGCCGGTGCCGTCGAGCCAGAACCAGAGCAGGCCGTCGTCGATGCGGCGTAGCAGCTCCTGGCGGTCGGGCATGGCGTGCATGCCCGTGCCACGGGGGCGGCCGGCCTGCTCGTCGGCGTCGCCCATGAACGCGGCGACCCACTCGACGACCAGGTCGACGGCGGAGGCGGGGACCGGGGCCAGGCGGCCCGGTGCGGGGCGCGGCGGGACGAGCTCGCCGAGCACGTGCAGCCGGGTGTGGATGATGACCTCGGCCCGGCCGCCGGTGAGGCGGGCCAGCTCGGCGGCGCACACCTGCGAGGCGGGCAGCGAGCCGTTGACACCCAGGGTCTCCTCGCCGCGGGCGTGCAGCGCACGGGCGAGCTCGACCGCGGCGTCCGCCGGCATCGGCAGCAGGTACAGCGGATGCGGCGCCATCGGGGCGGTGCGCATGCCCACCCCGACCACGGCGCCGGAGGTGTCGCGCGCGACGAGCCACCAGAAGTGCGCGGGCGGGCCGCCGTCGGGCCAGGTGCGGGGCTTGTGCGCGTTCGCGGTCACGACGGTGTTCAGGACGGGGTCGGCGGCCAGGTGGTCCCCGGCCGCGGCGAGGAACTCGGCGGCGTCGGCGGTGAACTCGAGTGTGACCATCCGCGTACGGTATCCAGATGTCGACGATGGTGTTGGTACCGGCGGATCCGCTGCGCCCCCGCCGACCCGACGGGCACTTCGCCCCGGAGGCCGGTGCCGCCCGCGAGGCGGGCCTGGACGTGGCGGTGGTGGACCACGACGCGTTGAGCACGCCGGACGGGGCGCGGCGAGCCGTGGCCCGCGTCGAGGCGGGCGAACGGCAGGCCGTCTACCGCGGCTGGATGCTGCGCTCCGCGCAGTACGCGGCGTTCGCCGGAGCCCTGCAGGATCGTGGCGTCACGTTGCGGACCAGCGCCGCGCAGTACCGGCAGGCGCATGAGCTTCCCGGCTGGTACGCCGCCCTGGCGGACGTCACCCCGCGCTCGGTGTGGACGGCCGGCGACGAGCGTGAGGCGTTCGAGCGGGCCGCGGGCGACCTCGGCGACGGCGCGGCGGTCCTGCGCGACTACACGAAGTCGATGAAGCACCACTGGCACGAGGCCGCGTTCATCCCCGACCTCGCCGACACCGCCGCGGCGTGGGCGGTCGCGCAACGGCTCCGGGAGCTGCGCGACGACGAGTTCACCGGCGGGTTCGTGCTGCGCCGGTTCGAGGAGCTGAGCAAGGCGGAGGTCCGCACCTGGTGGGTCGGCGGCGCGTGCAAGCTCGTCGGCCCGCACCCGGACACGCCGCACGAGCTGCCGCCCGCGGATCTCGACCTGGCCGCCGTGGCGCCGCTCGTCGCCGCGCTCGGCCTGCCGTTCGTCACGGTCGACCTGGCGCTGCGGTCCGACGGCGTGTGGCGGGTCATCGAGCTCGGCGACGGTCAGGTCAGCGACCGGCCCGGCACCGTCGACCCGGAGGAGTTCGTCGCCGCGGTGCTCGGGCCGCGTTGATGGCAGATGTACGACGCAGCCGTCGGTCCACGCCACCGGCGGCGGTCATGATGACCCGATGGGGAGAGGGCGCGACGGCATCCTGACCATCCTTCTGGTGCTGCTGGTCGGCGGCACCATCGCGTGCCTCGTCGCCGCGCTCGTCGACGGCCTCGGCCCGTGGGTGCTCGCCGTGGTGGCGCTGCTCGCCGCCGGCGTCGCCCGGCTGAAGTGGCGCGAGGTGCGCGCCCGCCGGGCGGAGCGGCGCACCGGGGACGCCGTCCACGACCTGTACACCGACGCCCTCGACCGGGCCGGCCGCGGCGACCACGCCGGCGCCGCCACCCGCCTCGCCGGCGCGCTCCGTCGGGGCGGCGGGGACCTCACCACGGAACTCCAGCAGTGCCTGGCCGCCGCCCATCTCGCCCTCGGCGAGACCGGCCGGGCCGTCGCGGTGTGGCGCGAGGCGTACGAGCTGAACCGGCGCGAACAGGGCGACGACGCGCCACCGACGATCGCCGCCGCCAACGGCCTCGCCGCGGCGCTGCTGACACACGGCGACCGGGCCGCGGCGGCCGCCCGCTACCGCGACACCCTCGACCGCTGCCGCCGGCTGCTCGGCGACGCCGACCCGGAGACCGTCGCCGCCCTGAACGGCGTCACCAGGACCGACCCCACCCCGCGCCACGACGAGGTCGCGGCCCTGTACGAGGACCTGTTCGGCCCGTTCCACCCGGACGCGCGCATCGCCCGGCGACAGTCCGCCCCGCAGGACCCCGCCACCGCCCGCCTCGCCACCGGCGACCTGCGAGCCGCCCGCGCCCTCTCCGAACAGGCCGCCGCGCCCGGCGACGGGAATGCCACCGGGACCCCGGCGGCCCTGAACGACCTCGCGATGGTGCTGCGCGAGCAGCGCGACCTGATGGGCGCCTACCGCGCCTACGAACGGGCCACCGAGCTCAGCGACCCCCTGGACCCGCACCACCTCACCGCGCTCGCCGGCCTGACCCGCATCATGCTGCTGCAGGGCGACGAGACCAACGCCACCGCCGCACTCACCGACCTCGCCGAGGCGTACGCCACGCGGTACGGACCCCACCACCCCGAAACAACCGCCGCCCGCCGCAACCTCGCCCGCCTCACACGCCCCGCGTAGCGGCCATGGCAACGCCCCTGCGGTCCGCGGTACAAGCCGAGTGGCTTCCGCGGACGAACGTCAGGACGGAGAGATGGCCAGCGGCTGTGCAACCGCACCCAGCGCCACCGGGACCCGGTCACTGGAGGGACTTGCGCAACCAGTGGCCGGCGTACGGGCTGTCGTTGAACGCGGGCACCTCGTGAAAGCCGTGCCGCGTGTACAGGGCGCGGGCCTCGACCAGGTCGGTGCGCACGTCCAGCCGCATGGACGTGACGCCGTCGGTGCGGGCCTGCTGCTCCACGACGGTGATCAGCCTCGCGCCGAGGCCCTGCCGGCGGACCTTGTCCGAGACGTAGACCCTGGTCAGCTCGCCGACCCGATGGCCGGCCTCGGTGACGTACCGCAGGCCGATGCAGCCGGCGACCGTGGTGTCGACGGTCGCGACCCAGAACCAGCCGGTCGGCGGCTGGAGGTCCTCGTCAGGGTCCTCGGTGAGGATCGTGTCGACCTCCGCCTCCGTCATCGGGCGGTCGTAGTACCGCCCGCCGATGTCGTGGTAGTAGGCGCGCAGCGCCTCCCGCGCCCGCGGGTGCGCCGGTGGCACCACGGTCACGGCCAGGCGGGCCTCGGAGACGGCGGTCACCCGGCCATCATCGACCGGGCCGCCACGGGCCGCCACCGCATTCCCGGCGGCGCCGGCGTGGCATGATGCGAGCCACCCGACGAGCCCGAGGGACCCGATGAGCGCTGGACTGGCGGCGGAGCTGTGCTACACCGGCGCGGTGCGCCTGCGCCCCTCGCCGGCCACGTTGCGGCGGTACTGGCCGTCCGCCACCCTCACCGACGGCACGAGCCGCGGCGGCGGGTACATGGTGGGGTTCCCGGAGCTCACCGCGCCCGACCCGATCCGGCTCCTGGTCAGCTTCGGGCGGCCGGCGGTGTCGCAGGGCCGCCGGGACCTCGCCCACACCCGCGGCTGGGCGGAGGCGGCGGAGGTGATGGCCGGGGTGACGCGCACCGTGACGGTCACCGAGGTCTTCGGTACGTCGTTCGCCCCCGCCGACCGGGTGCGGGCGTTCACCGCCGTCGTCCGTACCCTCGCCGACGACACGGCACCGGTCGCGGTCTGGTGGCCGTCGAGCCGGCTCGCCACGCCACCCGGCGCCGAGGCGAGCGGCGTGGTCAACGTGCGGCACCACGACGTCACCGGCCGGTATGTGCTGGACACCCTCGGGCTCGGCCCGCTCGGCCTGCCCGACCTGCAGTGCGTGTGCGGGGCGCTCCCGCCGGAGGCGCTGACCGCGTACCTGGCGGCGACCGCCTCCTCGATGATCGACGGCCGCGGCCTGAAGGCCGGCGACGTCGTGCCGGGCCTGACCCCGCACCAGCGGTGGAAGGTCGAGGCCGGGCCCGCGTTCGCCGCGCCGGACCGGCCGGTCCTGACCATCACGCCGGACGGCGCCGCGTAAGGTCACCGGCATGAAGCTGCGTGAGGACGAGGTGTCGGTGCCGGCGCCCGGCGGGCCGGTCCGGGCCGTCGTGCTGCGGCCCTCCGGCGATGGTCCGTTGCCGGGCGTCCTGCTGTACACCGACATCTTCCAGCTGACGGAGTCGACGCTGCGGACCGCGCGGCGGCTCGCCTCGGCCGGCTTCGTCGTCTGCGTCCCCGAGATCTACCCGCACGGCGACCTGGCCGGCGTCGCGCTCGAGTTCGACGACGCGGGCAAGCAGGCGGGTCTCGCCGGCGCGGCGGCCACCACGACCGCCTCGTTCGACGCCGACCGGGTGGCGGTCCTGTCGTACCTCGACGGACGCCCGGACACGACGACCCTGTTCGCGACCGGGTTCTGCATCGGCGGGCACCTCGCGTTCCGGGCGGCGTTCGACCCGCGCGTGGCGGCGACGGTCTGCTTCTACCCGACCGGCCTGCACAACGGTGCGCTCGGCGCCGACCCCGACGCCGGCACCCTGGGCTCCCTCGCCGAGATCCGGGGGCGGCTCATGCTCGTGTTCGGCTCGCAGGACCCGCACGTTCCCGCCGACGCCCGCCTGCAGATCATCGCCGCACTGTACGACGCGGGCCTGCACGACGCGGAGCTGCACGTCTACGCCGGCGGCGAGCACGCGTTCATGCGCGACGTCGGCCCGCGCCACGACCCGGTGCTCACCGACCAGGCGCTGACGGCGGCCATCTCCTTCTTCACCACGCTGTAGCAACCGTCCCGCACCCCGCCGCCCGCACGCTCACTTGTGACGTGACCGGCGACGGACGGAGTGGTGCATGCGGCGGCAACTGACGGTGCTGGGTCTGACGGGCGCCGCCCTGATGGCGTTCGGCTCAACCGCGCTCGCGGCCTCCTCGTCCGTGCCGGCCACCGTCTCCTCGGGCAAGGTGAAGCTGGCGGTGCGCTCCGCCCCCACGCCCGCGGCACCCGCCGTCGGCAGCCTGCGCAACGGCGCGAAGCTGTCGCTGGTCTGCTCCGTGCGGGGCCCGAAGACGAAGGGCCGCGTCCGCACCACCGACCGGTGGGACCGGCTCACCAGCGGCGCCTACGTCTCGGACGCCTACGTCTCCCGCCGCAAGACCGTCCCCGCCTGCCCGGCCCCGGCACCCTCCGCCTCGCCGTCGGTCACACCGTCGGTGACCCCGTCTTTGATCGTGCCGCCCACCGGCGCCGCACCCGTCGGCACCTGGGTCAACCCCGTGCCGGGCAAGGGCACCAGCGGCTTCCGCACCGTCTCCCGCCCCACCCACGACGGCATCGACATCATGGCCGCCCGCGAGACCCCGATCCGCGCCGCCGCCGCCGGCACCGTCATCACCGTCGTGTGCAACACCTCCGGCCCGTCCTGCGACGTCGACGGCTCACCGAGCATCAAGGGCTGCGGCTGGTACGTCGAGATCCACCACGCCGGCGACATCGTCACGCGGTACTGCCACATGGTCCGCCAGCCCGACGTCACCGTCGGCCAGCAGGTCACCGCCGGCCAGACCATCGGCCACGTCGGCACCTCAGGCAACTCCTCCGGCCCCCACCTGCACTTCGAGGTCCACTACGGCCGCCCCGCCACCCGCCTCAACGCCATCGACCCCGTCCCCTTCATGAAGACCGCCGGCGCCCCCGTCGCCTGACGTCACTCCTGCGACGGGACGGTCCACATGCGGTGACTGTGGTCGGCGATCCGCACCCAGCACGTCTCCGTCTCAGGCAGGCGTATCTCGGGCCAGGGGCCGGGCTCCGCGTCGGGGTCCTCGTCGACGTCGAACTCCTGGCCAGCCCTTCCCAGTCCCGCCAGTTCTCCAGCCCCGCGCAGCAGCCCGGCGCGAGCACCGTCCCGGTCCGGCTGTCGCCGACCGACAGCCCACCGGCGGCGATGAGCATCTCCGCACCCAGCACCGCGTCGACGACCTCGTCCGCGCCGCCGCCGGGCCGGTCGACCAGTCCGGCCACGAACAGCCCGACCTGCGCGTCGGTGCACCCCGGCCCGAGGTCCAGCGTCGACCAGGCCGCCGTCGCCGCCACGGGCCACGGCGGCGCCTCGACCGCCGGCGCCTCGACGACCGCCCGCATCGTGATCACAGCGCGGGACTACCCGGCAGCCGGGGAGGAGCCGAGGAAGCCGGCCC
Organism: Dactylosporangium sp. NPDC050588; assembly: GCF_040654975.1. Classification (NCBI taxonomy): domain Bacteria; kingdom Bacillati; phylum Actinomycetota; class Actinomycetes; order Micromonosporales; family Micromonosporaceae; genus Dactylosporangium; species Dactylosporangium sp. NPDC050588. The sequence goes on from NZ_JBFAJA010000066.1 coordinate 14,941, forward strand.
GCTCGGCCACGAGCTCCGACCGGACGAGCTCCAGCAGGCGGCCGACCCAGTTCCGGGTGCCGGGGCCGTCGCCGTGCCCGAAGGAGTCGCTGCCGTAGTCGATGCGGGCGTCGCCGGTCGCCACGAGGACGTCGGCGAGGGCCGGGTGCTGGGTGAACTTCGCCCGCAGGACCGCGTGCATCGCGGCGGCGCGGACGAGCGGCCAGTCCGGGCGGAGGGGCGCGGTCCTGGCGGTCCGTTCCGCGAGCGTCGCCGTCGCCGCGGCGCCGATCGCGTGGCGGGCCGTCTCGTCGGTGGTGGCGAGGGCCCAGTACGCGTGCACCGCGCTGGCGTACGCCGACCCGGCGACGGTGACCGGCACTGGGTACTCGTTGCGCAGCCATTCGATGTCCGGCTCCTGGGGCCAGGTGCCGGGGAGCCGTGCCAGCATGACCGTGGCGTCCCGCGGGCCGTCGACGGATCGGCCGCCGTGCCGCTGGGCCGTCGCCCTGGCCCGGTCGGCGAAGTACTCGTCCGCCTGTGCGTGCATCGCCGGCGTGACGACCGTGCCGCGGGGTGTGGGCTCGCCGACCTGGGTGCACAGCACCTGCAGCGGCCAGTCCTTCGCGTCCATGTCGCTCAGGGTGAACATCCGCAGGTGTTCCGGGACGGCCAGGTAAGCCTCCCGCAGCGCCACCCGGTCCGCCTCGGTCCGCGTCTCCAGGTAGCGGTCCAGCGCCTGCCGGCAGCGGCCGGTGGAGTCGGGCCGGTCGTTGAGCTCGTCGATCAGGTCGGCGACCTCACCCAGGAGGCCCTCGGCGGTCACCCACATCTCCGGCTCCTCGATCCGCCAGTCCGCCAGCTCATGGGCGCGGGCCTCCGCGCCGGGCTCGAGCCGCGTGGCGACCCAGCCGGATGCCAGCTTCTCGCGCAGGCCGTCGAGGTCGACCCAGCCCCAGCAGTCGATGACGCCGTCGGCGAAGACGAACAGGTCGGTCAGGAAGTACGTGCCGCCGTTGCGGATGAAGATGGGCCGCCAGGTGCCTTCGATCCGTTCGCCGTCGACGAAGCGGTACGTCCTCCTGAGCGCCACCGGCGAAGTGTACGGCCGTAGAGTGCGGTCCGTGACCAGCGAAGCCATTCGGCTCATCGGCTACCGGAAGTTCGACGACGACGGGGTCACGCTCAGCGCGCTGTCCGAGCCGGCGTACGTCGACGGGCTCGGGCTGGTGGTGCGGGTGTCGCTCTACGACCAGCGGACCTACAGCGGGCCCACCGCGACCGTCGTGCTCGGTGCCCGGCGGGAAGCCGTCGAACTGCTCGCCGGCGCCTACCGCGCGCTGGGCCGGGACGCCCTGGCGGGCATCGCCGAGGTCCACGCCGCCAACCGCGACCTGCCGTCGGTCGACGTCCTGCGGCCGCGCTGACGTCACCGGTCTACGAGACGCTGCCGCCACCAGGCTCGCGCGTGCCGGGGAGCGCGGGTGGCGGCCCACGGGTCGGGCAGCGTCTTGCGCAGGAACTCCTCGTCCAGCGCCGCGACGAGACGCCGCAGCTCGCGGGCGGCGTCGCGGGGCAGGGCGTGCAGCGCCGCCTCGAGGATGTCCCGCTGGAAGCTGATGTCGCAGCTCGGGCTGGGGCACTGGCCGGCCAGGTCGATCCAGCGGCCTGCCTGTCGGATCTCGCGCCGGTAGGTGCGGAGCGCGCCGCCGACATCGCCGATGCGGGGGCGCAGGACCTCGATCGCCGCGTTGGCTCGGCTCGACAGGCCGTCGATGGTGGGCGTCCGCGGTGTCACGCGGCCGGCGCCTGGGGCGTTACGCGCCATACGCCTTTCGGAGTCGTCGCATGCGACCCATTGTGGCACAACGCTATGCTCGACCGGTCATGTCCGGGAGCGTGCGGTTCGCGATACTCGGGCCGCTCCTGGTGTCCCGCGACGGCGCGGCCGTGCCGGTCGGCGGCCCCAAGCAGCAGGCGCTGCTGACCCTGCTGCTCCTGCGACCCAACCGGGTGAACAGCACCGGCTGGCTCACCGACGCGCTGTGGGACGGCGACCCGCCGCCGAGCGCGCAGGTCACGCTGCGCGGCTATGTCGCCGCGCTGCGCCGGGCGCTCGAGCCGGGCCGCGGCGCGCGGGCGCAGGGCACGGTCGTGGTCGGCCACGCCGGCGGCTACGAGCTGCGCGTGCCGCCCGAAGCGGTCGACGCCGCCGAGTTCGCCGCGCTCGCCGAGGCGGGCGCCCGGGCCCTCGCCGCAGGTGCCCCCGCCACCGCCGAACGCGAGTACACGCGGGCCCTCACGCTCTGGCGCGGCGACCCGCCCGCCGGGGACCTGTCGGCCGTGCACGCCGAGGTGGCCAGGCTCGCCGAGACCCGCCTGGCGGTCGAGGAGGGCCGCTGCACCGCCGCCGTCGCCGCGGGCCGGCACCACGCGGTCCTGCCCGACCTGCGGCGGTTCGTGGCCGAACAACCCGCCAGGGAGTCGGCGCGCGGGCAGCTGATGCTCGCGCTGTACCGCGCGGGCCGGCAGACCGAGGCCCTCGCCGTCCACGACGAGGGCCGCCGCTTCCTGGCCGCCGAGTTCGGCGTCGAGCCGGGCGCGGCGCTGCGCGAGCTGCACCACCGGATCCTCAGCCACACGGTCCCCGATGCCGCGCCGACCGTCCACATCGGACACGAAGCGGTCCCGGCCGGCTTCGCCGGGCGGGAGGCCGAGCGGGAGGCCGGGCGGGAGGCGCGGCCGGCTGGTTTCGTCGGGCGGGGCGCCGAGCTGGTCGTCCTCGGCGAGCATCTCGGGGCGGCGCTGCGCGGCGGCGGGCGGATGGTCGCCGTCGTCGGCGAGGCCGGCATCGGCAAGACGACCCTCGCCACCGCCGTCACCGACCGGGCCGCGGCCGCCGGCGTCCCCGTGGTGTGGGGCCGCTGCCCCGCCGTCGGGCAGGCGCCGCCGTTCTGGCTGTGGAGCCAGATCGTGCGCGGACTGCTCGCCCTCCCGCACGCCGGGGCCCCCGCGGCGGCCCTCACCGGGTTCGTCGGCGGACCGTCCACGGTGGACGTCGCGCCCGACCCCGCGGCGAGGTTCCGCGCCTATGAGGCGGTTTCGGCGTTGGTACGAGCGGCCGCCACCCCCTCCGGCCTGGTGCTCGTCCTCGACGACCTCCACGCGGCCGACCCGGACTCGCTGCTGCTGACCCGGTTCCTGGCCACGACCATCCACACGGGACGGACGCTCGTGGTGGCGACGCTGCGCCCGTACGAGCGCGAACCCGCCCTCGTGGAGACCCTCGACGACCTCGCCCGCGGCGCCGGGTCCGGGCAGCTGCGCCTCGCCGGCCTCGACACCGCCGGGGTCGCCGACCTGGTCGCGGCCCGCACCGGCGCGCCCGCGCCCGACGACGTGGTGCGGCGGCTCGCGGAGCGCACCGGCGGCAACCCGTTCTTCCTCACCGAGGTCCTCGGCGCGCCGGGGGAGCGGCTGCCGCCGAGCGTCCGCGACGCCGTGCGGCTGCGCCTGGACGGCGTCCGCGACGCGGTCACCCGCGAGTGCCTGGACGTGCTCGGCGTCGCCGGACGGGACCTGGAGCTGCGGCTCCTCGCCGCCGTGACCGGCGTCCCCGCCGCCGAGCTGCTCGCCGGTCCGGCCGCGGCGCAGCTGGTCACGGAGGCCGGCCCCGGCGCGGTCCGGTTCCGGCACCCGCTGTTCGCCGAGGTCGCATACGCCGAGCTACCCGCGGCGCGACGGGCCGCCCTGCACGCCCGCCTGGCGTCCGCGGCCGCCGACCCGTACCCCGGCGCGCTCACCGCGGGCGAGATCGCGTTCCACTATGGACGGTCGATCGGCCTGGGCCACGCGGGCGACTTCCTGCGCTGGACGGTGCGCGCCGCCGACGACGCCGCGCGCCGCCTCGCGTACGAGGACGCGCTCGCCCACCTCGCCCGCGCCACCGACGAGCTCGCGCCGCACGCCGCCACGTCCCCCGGCGCGGCCGCCGCCGAGCTGGACGTGCAGCTGCGCCGGGCGGCGCTGCTGCAGATCACCGTCGGCGTCGGCAGCGACGCGGTCGCCGAGGCGGCCGCCCGGGCCAGGTGGCTGCTGCCGTACACGGGCACCGGCACCGACGTGCGCGCCGCGCTGTGGACGCTGGGCGAGGTCGCCTGCAACCGCGCCGAGTACGCCGTCGCCGAGGACCTCGCCCGCCAACTGCTCGCCTCCGCCCCACCCGTGGCGGCGCCACACGACTCCGGCGCGGCTGCGAAGAGGCCGCTCGACGCGGACACGCCTGCGAAGGAGCCGCCCGACGCGGGCGCACCTGGGGAGGAGCCGCTCGGTGCCGGCGCGCCGCCGGACGAGCTGCTCGCCGCCGCCGGCCCGTACCTGCTCGGCGTCGCCTGCTACTTCACCGGGCGCCTCGCCGAGGCCGACGGGCACCTCAGCACCGCCGTCGACCGCCTCGCCGCCGTCGACCCCCGCCACCTGCGCTCGCAGGCGGGCCGCACCCCGGCCCTCGCCGCGTACAACTTCCGTGCCCTCGTCCGCTCGCTGCGCGGCCTGCCCGCCGCCGCCCGGGAGGACCTGGCCTCGGCCGCGGCGCTCGCCGAGCGCTGCGACGACCCTTACGGCCGGGCCAACGCCGCCCTGTACGCCGCCTGGACCGCCCTGCAGGAGCACGACGTCCCCGCCGGCCTCGCCGCCGCCCGCCACTGCCGCGAGATCGGCGCCCGCCAGGGCATGCCCCACTTCGTCACCACCGGCGACTTCGTGGCGGCCTGGGCGGCCGTGCACACCGGTACACCTGCCGCTCTCGCCACGATGCGCACCACCGGCGAGGCGATCCACCGCCTTGGCCTGCGCGCCACGAGGACCATCTCCATCGCCGCCATGGCCGACGCCCACCTCGCCGCCGGCGACCGCACCACCGCCGCCACCCTCGCCACCGAAGGTCTCACCGCCGCTGCGGCCATTGGCGAACAGGTCCTCACCGCCGAGCTCCTCCGCGTCCGCGGCCTCGCCACCGCCAACCAGGAGGACCTCCACACCGGCGCCGACATCGCCACCACCCAGGGCGCCCGCCTCCTCCTGCACCGCCTCCAGCGATGACACCCCGCCGCCGATGACTTCTGCGGCCTCGTCTTCCTGGCGTACCCTCGCACCCCATGACCGACGTCGTCGCGTTCTGCGGCTTGCCGTCCAGACCTTGGCTGGACCGGGTGCTGAGGCGACGGCGCCTCGCCAAGGCGGCAGTCGGGTTCCTGGCGTCGGAGGCCACCGATCCGCAGACCTGGCGGGCCGGACCATGGCCGTGGTCGCCGTGGACGTTGAAGGAGGGCGTGCTGCGGACCTTCACGGCCCTCGGTGCCCCCGCGGCGGTGGCGGCGACCCTGCGGGACCTGATCGTCGGCGCGACCGGCCGGCAGCACCGGTGCAAGGATCACCGGTACTGGGGACTGGCCCGCACCCTGGACAGTCCCACGCTGCGCGCCCGGCTCCGTGCCGCCGCCACAGATGGAGCGGAGCCCACGAGGTTACGGGCGCGGTTCGTGCTGTGGCTGCTGGAGCATCCCGAGCACCGCACCGACGGGCGCGGCTGGCGGCGGTGGCTGCGCACCGAAGGCCGCCCACTGCCCGACCGTCTCGCCAGGCTGGACATCGCCGCCCTGCGCCGCCCCGCCGACGCCGCAGCCGCGCTCGCCGGCGTCCCGGCGCCGGACGTGGCCGCGGTGCTGGAGTCGCTGGAGTTCGGTCCGGCGATCCAGATCGTGGCGCTGCTCGACCCGGTGGTGGCGGCCGGCGCCCTGGCCGGCATGGACCGGCTCCGTGCGGCCCAGACTCTGCGCCGCCTGCCGGAGCCCGCCGCGGCGGCGGTCCTGCGGCACGTGCCGTGAGCGGGGTTTCAGCAGCGTTTCAGGGGTGCCGGTCAGCCTTCTGGGAGATCGGCCGGGCAGGTCCGGCCGGCGGAACCAGACGGAGGTAGGACCATGAAGGCGAAGCGCAGCGCCGGTTGGCGGGTGGTCGTCGTGCTCGCGGCGGCGGGTGCCGTGCTCTTCGGGGCGGCGACCACTGCGTCGGCGGCGACACAGCAACGGGCGGCGCAGACCGCTGCGGGGCCGAGGCTGGTGATCCTCGCGCAGGACGGCGGGGCCAGGCTGCTCGACGCGCACGAGATCGCGTCGCAGGACTACAACGTGGTGACCAGGCCGTACCAGACGGACAACACGCAGAAGTGGTGGCTGACGGACGTGGGCGGTGGGCTGTACACGCTGCAACAGGCAAGCAGTGGACGGTTCCTCGACGCGCACGAGATCGCGAGCCTGGACTACCGGGTCGTGACGCGGCCGCGGCAGACGTTCGACAACACGCAGCTGTGGCGGCTGCAGGACTACGGCGGCGCGTTCTACACGGTGCAGCAGGTGAGCAGCGGCCGGTACCTCGACGCGTACGTGTCCAGCGCGCAGGACTTCCGCGCCGTCACGCGGCCGTGGACCGGGGCCAACTCGCAGGTGTGGCGGATCGTGGGCGCCTGATACCGGCTGTCAGGTCACCGACCGACGGGTCCCTCCACCGCCACACCTGCGGCTACCGTTTACCGGTCGTTGAAGGGGTGTGGGGGACACGATGCAGGTCAGGCTCCTCGGGCCGATCGACGTGACGCAGGCCGGGGTGCCCCGCGAGGTGCCCGGACTGCGCCGCAAGGCGGTGCTCGCGGCGCTGGCGGTGGGCCGGGGCGAGGTGGTCAGCACCGACCGGCTGATCGACGCCGTCTGGGGCGAGGACCCGCCGGCCACGGCGATGAACACGTTGCAGCGGCACGTGTCGTACCTGCGGCAGGTGCTGGGCGGGCGAGACACCATCGTGGCCCGTCCGCCCGGTTACGTGCTGGCGCTGCCGGGCGACGACGCCACCGACGTCGCGGTCGCCGAACGGCTCATCCGGCAGGGGACCGCACAGGGTTCCGCGCAGGGTTCCGCGCAGGGCGCGCACGCCGAGCGGGTGCGCGCGCTGCAACAGGCCCTCGCCCTGTGGCGCGGCCGGCCGCTCGAGGACATCGCCGGCCAGACCGGGCTCGACGCGGAGGCCGAGCGGCTGGAGGTGCTGCGCCTGCACGCCCAGTCGGCGCTCGCCGAGTGCCGGCTGCAGCTCGGCGAGCACGCGCAGCTCGTGCCCGACCTGGAGCGGCTCACCCGCGACCATCCCCTCGACGAGGGGCTGCACGGGCAGCTGATGCTCGCGCTGTACCGGTCGGGCCGCCCCGCCGACGCGCTCGCCACCTACCAGCGGCTGCGGCAGGCGCTCGCGACCGAGCTCGGGCTGGACCCGGGCCAGCACCTCCGCGACCTCGAGGCGGCCGTGCTGCGGCAGGACCCGGCGCTCGACCTGACCGCGTCGTGGGTCACCGCCGCCGCACCCGCCGCGCCGGCGCAGCTGCCGCTGGCGGTGCGCGGGTTCGCCGGCCACGCGGAGCGCCTCGCCCGGCTGGACGCCCTCGTGCAGGAGGCGGCGGCAGCACGGACCACGGTCGTCTGCGCCGTGTCCGGCCCGCCCGGCGTCGGCAAGACCAGCCTCGCGGTGCACTGGGCGCACCGGGTCGCGGACCGGTTCCCCGACGGTCAGCTGTACGTCAACCTGCGCGGCTTCGACCAGCGCGGCGCCGTGATGGACCCGGCGGAGGCGCTGAGCGGCTTCCTGCACGCGTTCCGGATGCCGCGGGAGCAGGTCCCGGCCGGGCTGGACGACCGGGCCACCCGGTACAGGAGCATCCTCGCCGGCAAGCGGGTCCTCATCATCCTCGACAACGCCCGCGACGCGGACCAGGTCCGCCCGCTGCTGCCCGGCGCGCCCGGCTGCCTGGTCCTGGTGACGAGCCGCAACCAGCTGACGCCGCTCGTCGCGGCCGAGGGCGCGGTGCCGCTCGCGCTGGACCTGCTGACCGCGGGGGAGGCGCGCGAACTGCTGACCCTCCGGCTCGGCGCGGCCCGGACCGCCGCGGAGCCCGCCGCGGTCGCCGAGATCGTGCAGCGGTGCGCGCGGCTGCCGCTCGCGCTGTCCATCGCCGCCGCGCACGCCGCGACCCGTCCGGGCACGTCGCTCGCCACGCACGCGGCACAGCTGCGCGGCACGGCCGGCGGACTGGACGCCCTCGACGGCGGCGACACGAGCACCGACGTGCGGGCGGTGTTCTCCTGGTCGTACCGCGCGCTGACGGACGACGGGGCGCGGATGTTCCGCCTGCTGGGCCTGCACCCGGGCCCCGATCTCGGCGTGCCGGCCGCGGCCAGCCTCGCCGGCGTCGGGCTGCCGCGGGCGCGTGCGCTGCTGGCCGAGCTCGTCGAGGCGAACCTGCTCACCGAGCACACGACCGGCCGGTTCCGCTTCCACGACCTGCTGCGCAGCTACGCCGCCGAGCAGGTCTCCGCGGACCGGGGCGCCGCCGTCCTCAGGATGTTCGACCACTACCTGCACACCGCGCACGCGGCGGTCATGCAGCTGGACACCGGCCGCCCGCCGACGCGGCTGCCGCGCCCCGCCGACGGCGTCACGGTCCTCAAGGTCCGCGGCGGCGACGAGGCGATGGCGTGGTTCACCGCCGAGGACGCGGTCCTGCTCGCGGCCGTGCACGGCGGCGCCGCCGAGGGCCTCGACGAGCACGTGTGGCGGCTCGCGTGGACGCTGACCACGTACCTCGACTGGCTGGGCCGCTTCGACGACCTCATCGCGACGTCCACCGCGGCCCTCGCGGCCCTGCTGCGCGTCGGCGACGTCCTCGGCCGCGCGCACGTCCACCGCGACCTGGGCCGCACCCTCGCCCGGCTGGGCCGCTTCGACGACGCCGCGACGCACCTCGACCAGGCCATCGACCTCTATCGCTCCCTGGGCGACCCGGTCGGCCAGGCCCGCACCCACCACAACATCGGCTGGATGCTGCAGGTCCAGCAGCGGCACCGGGAGGCCCTGACCCACAGCGAGCAGGCGTTCGACCTGTTCGAGGCGGCGGGTGACGTACTGTGGCAGGCCCGCACCCTGAACGCGGCCGGATGGCTGCACGCCCAGCTCGGCGACCACCGGCGGACCCTGGACCTCTCCGGCCGGGCGCTGCAGCTGCTGCAGGAGGTCGGCGACCGGCACGGCGAGGCGGGCACGTGGGACAGCCTCGCCCTCGCCCACGACCATCTCGGCGACCACCAGCAGGCGACTCGCTGCTACGACAAGGCGATCCAGCTCTTCGAGCAGCTCGGCGACCGCGCCACCGCCGCCGACGTCCTCGTCGCCGCCGGCGACCGCCACCACGCGGCCGGCGACGGCGCCGGGGCGGCCGTGTCGTGGCGCCGCGCCCTCCAGCACTTCGAGGCGATCGGCGACCCCCGCGCCGGCGACGTCAACCGGAAGCTGCAAGCGGTCTGAGGCGCATGCTCTCCGGCGGCGGTGCCGGCGTGGCTACGATGCCGGTATGGCCGGGGACCGGCACTGGTTCAGGGGTGACTGCCACGTGCATTCCCGGCGCTCGCACGGGGGCGAGCTCACGCCGGCGGAGCTCGTCGTCGCCGCCCGGGCGGCCGGGCTCGACTTCATCGCCGTGACCGAACACAACCTGGACGCCGCCCGGGACCCGTGGTCGCGGCTCGCCGGCGACGGCCTGCTGGTCATTCCCGGCCAGGAGGTCGTCACCGAGACCGGGCACTGGCTGGTGCTCGGCCTGGCTCCCGGGCACGTCGCCGACTGGCGCTACGGCGTCCGCGACGACCTGATCGACCGGTCCGTCGCCGAGGTCCACCGGGCCGGCGGCCTGTGCGTCGTGGCGCACCCGCACGCCCCGTACCCGGCGGGCACCTTCATGTTCCCGTTCGACGGCTTCGACGCGGTCGAGGTGTGGAACGGGCAGTGGAGCTCAGACCTGCCCTGGAACGCCGACAACGAGGCCGCCCTCGCGGAGTGGGGCCGCGGCCTGGCGGTCGGTGTCCACCGCCGCCGCTGGACACCGGCGATCGGCAACAGCGACGTCCACCTGGCCGGCCAGATCGGCACCCCGCAGACCGTCGTCCACGCCGCGGACCTCACCCAGGACGCCGTGCTCGCCGCCCTACGCGCCGGCCGCTGCTGGATCGCCGGGTCCGCCGCGATCCAGCTGACGCTGGTCGCCACCGCCGGTCCGTCCGAGGCCGGAATCGGCGAGCACCTGCCCGCCGCCAGCGGTGAACCCGTCACGGTGGAGGTCCACGTGCGCGGCGTGCCGTCGGGCACGGTCAGCTTCCACACCGACCGCGGCCGGTCCCACCACGAGGCGCTGCCTCCCGCCGGCACGGGCACCGTGACCTGGTCCACCACCGACCGGCCCACCTTCGTCCGCGTCGAGGTCCGCCATCCCACCGGCCCCATGGCGGCACTCACCAACCCGGTCATCCTGACGTAGCAGCGCCGCGGCGGGGCTTCAACCGGGTCCGGAACAGGTCGCCGGGGTCGCCGGCGCCGGACGGTGCCGGTCGAGGCCGTTCGCGGCTGGGCGGTTCGATCAGGCTGGCCGCCGCCAGCAGACGCATCCAAGGGGCGACGTATCGGTGTTTGCGGGTCTGGTACGCCCGGAGGTTGCACACGGTCGCGGCAAGGCGCGGGTAATCGGGCCCGAACACGTACCGCGTGAAGAACGTCGGCAGGTCGGGCGCGAACTCGTCGACCTCGATCTCGTCCAGCCCGGCGCCGTCGATGCAATAGAACCGGTAGCTGTCGCCGTCGATGTAGTAGACGCTGCCGTCGGCGACGTCGAGGGAGAGGTCACCGATGGCGATGACGTCGTCCTCGGTGTCGCCGGTCACGACGCACCCCTCGCCGATCGCCGGCGGGTCACCCAGCGGACACTCCTCGTCGAGGTCGCGATCCCGCCACGCCTCGACGGTGCGACCTCCGCGGGCGGCGCGAACCGCAGATCCCCGGTGTCGACGCTGCCGACCAGGTCGAACACGTCATACAGCCCAACCGGCAGCTCCGGGTTCCGCGGCAAGGGCTCCGGCTCGCCGATGACGACGGGAAGGCCGTGCTCGACCGCCAGCCGCCGAAACGTCCCGACCCGCTCCCGGAGCACCTCGATCACGTCCACCGGACTCAGCCGACCGTCTCGTCGAACCCTGTCCGCGACAAGCCATCTGTGCTCCGCAACGTCCCCCCACCCCCGACGGGCCAGCCAATCACCAGCGTGTCATACCGAGCTTAGGAACAGTCGAATCGGTAGTCGTCGGGGCGTGCCGGACACGACGTACAGGTGAAGATGTAGATGCCACCGGCGTCGCCGAGCATCAGTCCCGCCGGATTCTGCAGCGCCCGCCACGGATGATCGTCCGAGCTGCCGAAGCCCCAGCCGAGCATCGCCGGCCGGTCCTCCAACGGAATCCAACGACGTTCGTCGCCGCGGCTGAACTCCCAGCTCGCGATGGTGACCAGGTGCTCCATCCGGTCGCCGCACCCGCAGAACGGCCAGTCGGGCTGCTGCGTCCAGCCGGGGTAGCCGCCGACCTTGATCCCCGAAGCGACCGCCAGGTCGGTTTCATAATCCCACCCCGTTTCCGCCTGAACCTGGCGGACCGCATCCCGGATCTGCGACCACAGCTCCCGTGACAGGTCGTTGGACGGATATTCGAGCACCCGCTCGGGATCGACGATGCACGGGTCGGGCACGTACCTGGAGTCGGCCTCCTCGTGCGGCGTCGGCATCGCGACCAGCCGTGGCCCGACCGCCGACCGGGATCGCCACCGCAGCCGGGGCACCGGAGCGCTCCATGGATCGTGATCGAACGGGCACCACAGCACCTGCAGCAGGTCCGAGCCGTCCCGAAAAGGCAGTTCCGGCACATCCCTGGCGAACACCTGCAACACCGGGACGAGCGGGACCGGGTCGCCGGCCGGGTGCTCCTCCAGACGCGCATCATCACACAGAGGCCACGGCTCGTCCGCCGGCCACAACAGCGGTCCGTCCAGCGAACTCTGCTCGACCGACGGATGCCCCTTGCGTGGATGCAACCGGACGCTGGTCCGGGCCAGTCCGCGCAACTGCGGGAAGGTCGCGTCCATGTCGACCGGAGCTGCTGGAGTCGTGTGCACGGACGGAATCGTGTGCGCGGAAGATCGCAAAAGCAAGCCCGCTCCACCTGTACGCCAACCAGTCAGGTCCTGCACCCAGCAGCCTGTGATGGTCGAGGGCGGGAAGGAGTTGCGCCGCGAGATCGCCCGGATCGTCGGGCGGGACGCTCCATCGCGGCACAGGACTCTCTCCGGGGACAAGAATAACTTTTGCCAGCCGCCGTCAGACGAAGACTGATTCGCTCAATTCGGCACAAGCCCGCGCCGAGGCGTCTGCGCTGGTCTTCGGGTAGGGAGGTGGTGGCCGAGGTCTGCGTGCGGATCGTGGAGCGGACTTAGTGATCGTTAAATCGTCAGTTGCCAATCAATCTACGGGTCGGTACATTGAGTCTACACGTGTAGACGATACGAGTAGATCGGCGGTCTGACACGATGGCTCAATCCGCACGCGTAACACGGCAGGACGTTGCCAATCGGGCAAATACATCGGTGGCGGTCGTGAGCTACGTGATCAATAATGGTCCCCGCAACGTTCGTGCGGAGACGCGAGACCGCGTTCTGAGCGCAATTCGCGAACTTGGGTACCGAGCGAACCTCGCCGCTCGCTCCCTGCGAACTCAACGGACGATGGCAATCGGCTTGATCGTTCCTGACGCGTCCAACCCATATTTCGGAGCTCTCGCTCGTGAGATCGAGGAGGCTGCGTTCGCTCGCGGCTACGCCCTTCTGTTGGGCAATGCCATGGAGGAGAAGGAGCGCGAACTCGCCCATGTGCGCGCGCTGCTGGATCGTCAGGTGGATGGCGTCATCCTTGCGCCCTCGGCCGGTCCGACGCCTTGGATGGATGATCTCGTCCGATCTCCAACGGCGTCGGTGATCCTGGATCGCGGCCTTGAGGAGATGCCGTTCCCGCAGGTCGTGGTCGACAACCGTTCGGGCGCGTGTGCGGCGGTGCAACACCTGGTAGGCCATGGGTGTCAACGCATTGCCTGCATCGCCGGGCCTAGGGGTATCCATCCGACGGACGAGCGAGTTGCGGGTTGGCGCCAAGCCATGGATGAAGCTGGTCTGACGCCAAACGCTGTCGATCTGCACTACGGCACCTTTCGGCAAGAAGACGGTTATAGCACGGCAATGATCATGTTGGGCAACGGTCGGCGGCCGGATGCGGTCTTCGCGACCAGCGACGAGCAGGCGATCGGAGTGCTCTCCGCGGCTGCGCAATTGGGTCTCCGTGTGCCGGAAGATCTTGCGGTCTTCGGTTTCGACGGTATCGAGGGTGGACGGTTCACTGTGCCACCGTTGAGCACGGTGCAGCAGCCGTTGCATGATCTCGCAACCGAGGCCGTGGACAGGGTCGCGAGGCAGCCAGGACAACCCCCGGCTGTAGCCGACAGTATTTGGCTGCAGACGAGTCTCACTCTTCGGCGGTCTTGTGGCTGCGACTGGAGTGGGCATCAGACCTTGCGGGCGTAGGCAGGTCGTTGTCGCGATCTCGGGCATTTGCGTTCAAGGGACATTGGATCGAAGAGGGGGTGCGATGCCCTCGCTGCTCGGTATTCCGTGGATCGCGGTTGTTATTGTTATTCCCTCTGTGGTGAAGCTCCTGATGTTGATCATCGTGCTACGTGGAACTAAGCCAAGTGAGCGTCCTGCGATTCTCAGGGCGTTCGCCAACATCCTGCGACCGCGCATTGAGCCACGCCGCACAGACAAGACTGGGAGCGAGAACATCCGCAGCGAGTAGCTGCTCTCCGCTTGCTGGCTACGGTGGTTGGCGTGCAGCCGCGACTCAAGTGCTGCGGCCGCGGCGAGGATGCGGTTCGGGTGCCGGTCGTACCGCCGGAGCACGGATGCCTGGGATGCACCCGCACATGCTGCGACACACTTTCACCACAAGCTTGCACGACGCCGGAGTCGGCCTCCGCGGCGTACGCCCACGCCTGTCCGTCTGGCTCGGAGGTCGGAGCCGCGGGTTCGGAGCCGTCGCGTCCGGCCAGGATCGGCAGTACCGCCGACGCTGCCGTGGTGGGTCAGGCGGCGGGTGGTGGCGGTGGGTGGAGGCCGGCGACGAGGAGCTGTGCCATGTGGCGGGCGTCGTAGCGGGGGTCGCGGCCGGCGCCGATGCAGAGGTTGCCGACGGCGTACATGAGGGCGAACGGCTCCACGTCGGGCCTTGCCTCGCCGGCGGTGACGGCCGCTGACAGCAGGGACGCGCAGACGGGCAGCAGGCGGTCGATGAAGTACGCGTGCAGCGTGTCGAACGTGGTGTCGTCTGAGCGCAGCGCGGCGGCGAGGCCGTGCTTGGTGACGAGGAAGTCGACGAACAGGTCGATCCAGGCGGCCAGGGCGGCGTGCGGGGAGGCGGTGCCGGCGAGGAGGTCCGGGCCGGCGGCGGCGCACGCCTCGACCTGGTGGCGGTAGACGGCGACGATCAGGTCGGCGCGGGTCGGGAAGTGGCGGTAGATGGTGCCGACGCCGACGCCCGCCCGCGCGGCGATGTCGCGGACCGGGGCGTCGACGCCCGCCGCGACGAACGCCGCCGCCGCCGCGTCCAGCAGGGTCTGCTCGTTGCGGCGCGCGTCGGCGCGCTTCCGTGGTGCCTCGTGCGTCACTGCCCACTCCAGGAACTTGGCAAACGGAACCGTGTTCCGTATTGTCGAGAGAGCGGAACGAGGTTCCGCTTATGGGGAAAGGATGCCAGACGGCCATGCAGTACCGCACTTTGGGCCGCACGGGTGTGCAGGTCAGCACGCTCGTGCTCGGCGCGATGAACTTCGGCAGCATCGGGCGCACCACGCAGGACGAGGCGACGGCCATCGTCGGCGCCGCCCTCGACGCCGGGATCAACATGATCGACACCGCCGACATGTACGGGCAGGGCGAGTCGGAGGAGATGGTCGGCCGGGCGATCGCCGGGCGCCGCGACGACATCGTCCTCGCGACGAAGGCGGTGATGCCGATGGGCGACGAGCGCAACCACCGCGGCGCGTCCCGCCGGTGGCTCGTCACCGAGCTCGACAACAGCCTGCGCCGCCTCGGGGTGGAGCACGTCGACCTGTACCAGATCCATCGTTGGGACCCGACGACCAGCGACGAGGAGACCCTGTCGGCGCTCACCGACCTCCAGCGCGCCGGGAAGATCCGCTACTTCGGGTCGTCGACGTTTCCGGCGTACCGCATCGTGCAGGCCGAATGGGCGGCACGGCGGCACCACCTCGGACGGTACGTGACCGAACAACCGAGCTATTCCATCCTGCAGCGGGGAATCGAGGCGCACGTGCTGCCCGTGACCCAGGAGTACGGTCTCGGCGTGCTCGCGTGGAGCCCGCTCGCGTCCGGATGGCTGTCGGGTGCGGTGCGGGAGGGCCGGGGGATCACCACCAGCCGGTCGGCGATCCTGCCGGAGCGCTTCGACCTCGGCATCGCCTCCAACCGGGCCCGGCTCGAGGCCGTCGAGCGGCTGGCCAAGGTCGCCGAAGACGCGGGACTCACGCTAATCCAACTCGCGTTGGGTTTCGTGACCGCACACCCGGGCGTGACGAGCGCGATCATCGGGCCGCGCACGCTGCAGCACCTGGACTCCCAGCTGGCGGCGGCGGATGTGGTACTGCCGGCCGACGTCCTCGACGCCGTCGACGCGATCGTCGCACCGGGCGTGGACCTGGCGCCGCAGGAGAAGTTCGACACGCCACCGTCGCTGCTCGACGCCGCGCTGCGCCGCCGGTAGGGACCTCCACACGGGTTCCACACGGTTCCCACAGCGCGCTGGTGGACTGCCCGGATGGACACAGACGTCGTCGTGGTGGGCTGCGGGCCGGTCGGCGCGCTCACCGCCAACCTGCTCGGCATCCGCGGGGTGCGGACCGTCGTCGTCGAGCGCAGCACCGCCCCGCACGGGCAGCCGCGGGCGTTCTCCTGCGACGACGAGGCGCTGCGGATCTACCAGCAGGCGGGGCTGCGCGACGAGGTCGCCGCCGACATGTACCCGCCGCCGCTCGTCGAGTACGTCAGCGGCGACGGCCGGCCGTTCGCCACGATCGCGCTCGACGAGGTCGACTTCGGCCTGGGCAGCGAGCCGCTGCACTTCTTCGACCAGCCCCGGCTGGAGGCGTCGCTGCGCGGCGGCCTCGAGCGGTTCGAGCACGTGTCGCTGCGGACCGGTGTCGAGCTGACCGGCCTCGACCAGGACGCCGACGGCGTCACGGTATTCCTACGCGCGTTGGATAACGGCGCCGTCAGCTCGCTCCGGGCGCGGTACGTGCTCGGCTGCGACGGCGCCCGCAGCGCAACCCGGGCGGCCGTTGGAATCGCGTTGAGCGGCACGTCGTACGCCGAGCCGTGGCTGGCGATCTCCGGCGACGTCGAGCCGGGCGGCGTCCGCCAGCCGACGACCAGGTTCGTCTGCGACTGGCGCCGCCCCGCGTTCGTCTCGCCGGGCGCGTTCGGCACGCACCGCCTCGAGTTCATGCTCCGCGCCACCGAGACGCCGGCCGAGATGACCCGGCCGGAGACGGTGGCACGGCTGGCCGCCCCGTACGTCGACCCCGACCGCTTCACGGTGACCCGCGCCGTCGTGTACACCTTCCACCACCTCGCCGCGCGGCAGTGGCGGGCGGGCCGGGTCTTCCTGCTCGGCGACGCCGCCCACCAGATGCCGCCGTTCCTCGGCCAGGGCCTGTGCAGCGGCCTCCGCGACGCCGCGAACCTCAGCTGGAAGCTCGCCATGGCCTTGGACGGCACCGCCGGCGACGAGCTGCTCGACACGTATGAGGCCGAACGACGCCCCCACACCGCCGCGATGGCCGCCATGAGCGTCCGCCTCGGCCGCGTCTTCCTGGTCCGCAGCCGCGTGCTGGCCTTCCTGCGCGACGCCACCCTGCGCGCCGTCCAGGCGGTGCCCCGCGTACGCCGCCTCATCCGCCACTTCGAGTTCAAGCCCGCGCCGATCCTGGACAAGGGCGCGCTCGCCGGCGGCACCCGCCGCGGCCCCATCGGCACGATGTTCCCCCAGCCGCTGGTCCTGCCGGCCGGCGCCACCGACCCCGTCCGCCTCGACGACGTGCTCGGCACCGGGTTCGCCGTGATCGGCCCGTCCGTGACCGCCACGACCCGGCGCCCCGGCCCGCCGGCAACCCTCATCCGTGTCCTGCCACCCGGCACCACCCCCGCCGCCGCAGAAGCCCCAGCCGCGGCAGACAGCCCAGCCGCGGCAGAAGGCCCAGCAACGGCGGAAGACGCACTGACGGTGGTCGACGTCGACGGCGTGCTGACCGCCTGGTTCGCCAAGCACCGCGCCGAGGTGGCGGTCCTGCGCCCCGACCGCTTCGTCTACGCCACCACCCTCACCGCCTGACCGGCGCCCGCGGTGCATCGTTCAAACCGGACACTGGTACACCCCCGACGACACCGACCGTGACGGCCGAGGTCGCCACCGGCCCGGCCGTCAGTGGCCGCGGTGGCGGTCGCGGGCCTTGGCGCGCCGGGCGTCGCGGCGGTGCTCGGCGTGTGCCTCCTTCGCCTCGCGGCCGCGTCGGGTGGAGGCCTGCTTGCGCAGCTCCAGCTCCTTGCGGACCGCCTCCTGCGCCGCGGTGCTCGGCCGCGCCGCCCGCGCGGCCCGGGCCGCGTCCCGGGCCAGCCGCTTCGGGCTGCGGGCCGGGGGCTGCGCCGGCTGACCGGCCACCGCGGCGGACCGTCCGGCCCGGTCGAGCAGGGCACCGCCGTGCCGGAGCAGGAACTGGTACAGCTCGGCATCGGTCGGCTCGCTGCCGAAGACGTGCCGGGTCGCCCGTACACCATTCGGATCACGCACTTCGAGCACGGCAACCCAGAACGGGTTGTCGAAGAACACGGTCATCGTCGTCATCACGGTCTCTTGAGTGCAGGCAGCATGCGTCCTGCACCGGACAACCGGTCAGCGAACCCACCGGCAGGAGACGGATCGCCACCGAAGCGGCGACGCCCCGACTACCGACGGGGCCGTGTTTTCGTGCGCCGCCAACGATACCCCTGCGCCGGCAGATGGGCGGCGGTTGATCGGTGGGGGCGGTAGGGTCCGCGGCATGGAGTTGCGCGACGCGCTACGACGCAGGCCGGTCACGGCCGAGCGACGAGCCGCGATCACGGCGGCGGTACAGCGGATCGAGGAGCTCGTCGGCAGCGGTGCGGACGCCGCCGCGGCGGTCGCGGCACTCAACGAGACGACCGGCCACCGCTTCGGGCCCGACGACTTCCGCTATCACTGCGGAGCGCCGGACCGCGAAGCGCTGATCGAGTGGGCGTGCGCGGCGCCGCCGGCCCGGCTGCCTGACATCACCCGGGACGAACTGGTCGAGATCGTGCGTCGCATTCTCGCCGACCCGGCCGACGACTGGTCCATCGCCGCGTTCGACCACAACACCGTGATGCCCGGCGCGAGCGGCCTCATCTTCCACCCGCCGCCGGCACTGCGCGACGCGACGGCGGAACAGATCGTCGACGCCGCGCTGGCCTACCGCCCGATCGCCCTCTGACGCGGCGCGGGCCGGACGGTGGCCGTGTCCGCGCGCACCCGACCGTCACTGGCGCGGACGTGGTGAGCGTGAGCGGGGGCGCGGAAGCGCGGCGGGTGGACGGCTGACGTCCGGCCGGCGGCGGCGCGGGGCGCACGGCCGGCGGGCTTGACCCGCACCGCCCCGGGAAGGTCTTCCTGCCGGGCCCACCGGAAGGCCGTCGTAAGACCGGCCGGGTCCAGGTTCATCGCCTTGACGATCAGCCGGTGCTGGAACTCGGCGAAGACCTTCGTCCCGGTGCCGAACTCCCCGCGCAGCGTGACACCGAGCCGATCCAGGTCCACGGAGCCCACTCCGAACGGTGCGAACACACCGGGATCGGCACCGCCGAAGCGGACCCCGGTCTCGTTGCCGCCGCCGATGTACCGGCCGGCGAGCGCTGCCCGGTCGGAGACGTACTCGTGGACGCGGTCCCCGTCGCGGTAGACGGTGATGAACGCCGCGTCCGAGTCGACGACGACGTGGCTCAGCACGGGCGTGCGCAGCCGCGCGCTGACCGACCGCGCCAACCCGTCGACGTCGGCGACATCGTGCTCACCTTCGCGCGGCAGCACCGCCACCCGACCCGCCGCCGCAGGCACGACCCACGCGTCGGCGCCGAGGTCCGTCAGGGCGGACACCACCCCGGCGAGCTCCCCGACCACCATCATCGTCTTGTAGCTGGTGCCCACGGCGTTCGTGCCTCCCGCGCTCTTGATCAGCCAGCGGAGGATACGCGCCGCACCAGGCTCCCGTGAGCCCGGTGCTACGGCTTCGTCGCGTGGGCGCCGACGAGGGACGGGGTCCAGACGACCGTGCCGTTGGTGACGGCGTCGGTGCGGAGGCGGTCGGCGAGGGTGTCGAGGTCGCCGGGGAGGTCGAGGCCGAGCTTCTGCATGAGCGGCGCGAGGGCTCGGGTGACGCCGGCCAGCCAGGCGTAGCCGCCGAAGCCGGGGCCGCCACCGATCAGAGCCTCGTCGCGCATCGTGGGTTCGGGCAGGCCGGCGGCGGTGTACGCGCTGAACAGCTGGCGGCCCATGCGGACCTGCATGCCGGCGCGGCGGAAGGCTTCGGTGGTGAGCCGGCCGGTGTCGTTCCACAGCGACGCCTCGGGCAGGGACCGCGCGGCGATCGCGGGGTCGAGGTCGAGCTCCTGGAAGGCGATGATCCCGCCGGAGCGGACCCGGGCGGCGACGGCACGCAGCGCCGCGACGGGGTCGGTGCGGTACATCAGGACCAGGCGCCCGACGGCGGCGTCGAACCCGGTCCCGGCGTCGGCGGTGTCCAGGTCACCCTCGACGAATTCGATGTTGGACAGCCCGAGCGCCTCGGCCCGGCCCCGGGCGACCCCCAGCGCCGCCGCGTCGACGTCGACGCCGACGACCGTGCCCTGCGGTCCGACGATGCCGGCGGCGAGCAGCGCCACGTCGCCGGCGCCGCTGCCCACGTCGAGGACCCGCATGCCGGGGCGCAGGCCCGCGTCGCGCAGCAGCCGTTCGGTGGTGCCGTGCAGGAACAGCGCCTGACGGCCGAGTCGTTCGTACTCCTCCTGCGACCGCTCCAGCGCGTACGCCGGGTCGCCTGCTGGGTTTCCCATCGCCCCAGGCTGGCTGCCCGGCGGGCGCCGCGCAGCCAGCATCAGGACAGCCGCGGATTGAACCGCCGGCGCATCCCGTGCGTGCGGTCAGGCGCTCTCGGAGACCTCGAAGCCGACGAGCCAGTGCAGGCCGTAGCGGTCGATGACCTGGCTGTCGGACGCGCCCCAGGGACGCTGCTGCAGTACCGCGGCCGCTTCGCGCTGACCCTGATCGATGCGGGTCATGGAAGGGCGCGGAACGTGCGGCGGTATATGTCCGGCGGGACGCCGAGCGTCCGCTGGAAGTGCCGGCGGAGGGTGGTGGCGGTGCCCATGCCGGCGGCGGAGGCGATGACGTCGATGCCGTCGTCGGTGCTCTCCAGGAGCTGCTGGGCGCGGCGGATGCGTTGCGCGTGCAGCCATTGCAGCGGGGTGGTGCCCGTGACGGCGTGGAAGAGGCGGGCCAGGTGCCGGGAGCTCAGGTTCGCCCGGGCGGCCAGGTCCTCCACGGTGAGCGGCTGGTCGAGGCGCTGCATCACCCACGGGAGCAGGTCGGACAGGGGGTGGCCGTCCTCGTCCGGCACCGGCGTGGTGACGAACTGGGCCTGGCCGCCGGCGCGGTGCGGCGGCACGACGAGGCGGCGGGCGACGATGTTGGCGACGGTCGAGCCGTGGTCGAGGCGGACCAGGTGCAGGCACAGATCCATGGCGGCGGCCTTCCCGGCGGACGTGAGGACACGGCCGTTGTCGATGTACAGCACGTCGGGGTCGACGGCCACCCTCGGGTAGCGCGCGGCGAGCTCGTCGGTGTGCGCCCAGTGCGTCGTGGCGCGGAGCCCGTCGAGAATGCCGGCGGCCGCCAGTACAAAGGCGCCGGTGCACAACGAGACGATCCTGGCGCCCGCGTCGTGGGCCGCGCGCACCGCCTCGACCAGGTCGGCCGGCGGGTCGGCGGCGACGTCGGCGAGCGCCGGCACGATGACGGTGCGGGCGCGCGCCAGGTGGTCGAGGCCGTGGTCGGGCTCCAGCCGGAAGCGGCCGGCCCGCACGCCCCGCGGGCCGCACACCGCGAGGTCATACCAGGGGCCGGTGAGCGCGTCCGGCGGCGGGCCGAACACCTCGCACGCCAGGGCGAGCTCGAAGTGCAGCATCCCGTCGGTGGCGGCGACCGCGACAGAGGTCATGTCGGAAATTGTACGGGTCGCGTCGTTCCGGACACTGGTGCGGCTCGGCGGGCCGGGACAGGATCGTCCGCGTGGATCACTTCAAGGCAGAGGTCGCCGTGTACGGCGCCTACGGGCACACGGGGAAGTTCGTCGTCGCGGAGCTGGCCGAGCGCGGGTACACCCCGCGGCACGTGGGCCGCGACGCCGCCAAGCTGCCGGCCGGCGGGTGGCGGGCGGCGGTGGACGACCCGGCCGCGCTCGACCGCGCGCTGGACGGCGCGGCGGCCGTCATCAACACCGCCGGGCCGTTCGCCACGACCGCCGCGCCGCTTGTCGAGGCCGCGTTGCGGGCGGGCATCCCGTACGTCGACGTCGCCGCCGAGATCGAGGCCAACCGCGACACGTTCAGCCACTTCAAGGACCGCGCGGGGAACACCTCGGTGGTGCCGGCGATGGCGTTCTTCGGCGGACTCGGGGACCTGCTCGTCACCACCGCGATGGGCGAGCGGACCACGGCCGGCGAGGTGCACGTGGCATACGGCCTGAGCGGCTGGCACCCCACCGCCGGGACCCGGGTCGCGGGCGCCGTGTCGGGGGAGCGGCGGGGCGGCCGCAGGGTCCGCTACAGCGGGGGGCGCCTCGAGTACCACACCGACACTCTGCCGGTCCTGGAGTGGCCGTTCCCGGCGCCGCTCGGTCCGCGCGACGTCATCGGGGAGTTCACGATGGCCGACGTCGTCACCGTCCCCAGCCACCTGACGGTCCCGGAGGTGCGCACGTACATGACCGCCACCGCCGCCGCGGACCTGGCCGCGCCGGAGACCCCGGCCCCGGCCGCCGTCGACACGCGGGGCCGCTCCGCGCAGACGTTCATGGTCGACGTCGTGGTCCGCTCCGGCGCCGAGGAGCGCCGCATCACCGCGACCGGCCAGGACATCTACGCGATCAGCGCGCCCCTGGCGGTCGAGGCCGTCGACCGGATCCTCACCGGCCGCGTCAGGGCCACCGGTGTCGCCTCGGCCGGCGCCGCCTTCGACGCCCCGGACTTCCTCCGCGCGCTGTCGCCGCACCTGTCCGTGCACGCGCCGGACGGCGGCGCGTTCACCATCCGTTAACCGTAGGACCGGCGGCCGGTGGGCATGAGACGGCAGAGACACGAGCGAGAGGACGATGCCGTCATGACCGGTCTCGACGGGGTCGCTCACCTGGGCGACAGGGTGCCTCACCGGGGATCGGTCGAGCTGACCACCGCGGCCCTCTGCTCCGGCTCGAGACGGTCGAGCCATGGCGGTGGCCATGACGAGGTCGGAATGTCCCCGGCAAGCCCGAGGTCCGTGCGCGCGGCCCGGTAGAACGCCTTTCTGGTGAGCTCGAACTCGTCGAGGGCATGTGCCCAGTTGTCCCTGCCGGTCAGTATTCCGCGGGCGAAGAACTCCAGCTGCCACACACTCTGGTGCCAGGCGCGCGCGGCCTCGATGGTTTCCGGGTTGCCGAGCAGGAGAACCGTCTCCCACACCTGTGCCCGCAGGCCTGCCGCTGCGGCCAGCTCCACCTGGCCGCGTTCCAGCGGCACCGCGTCCGACGAGTGCGGGAGCCCTCGTGTGCGAGCCATGCCGGTCGAGAGGTGGACCATCTTCTTGACGGCGTTGCAGTACTCCGTATACGCGGCCAGCCGGGCCGCATCCCATCGCACGCGCTGGTCCCTGCGCCAGCGGGCCCGTTCACCGAGATTCGACAGGATGAAGCCCAGGACCGTGCCGATGACCGCGCCCGCAAGCGCAGACAGCTCTTGCATGGTGTCCCCTCACGCTCGCCTACCGCCACTGTGGGGCAAGGACGCAACGTCGGCAGCGCAGGTCGAAGGTCCACGCGCCGGAGGGCGGCGGCCCCCCGCACCGCCGATCACGGCGCGGCGGCGAGGCAGAACGGGTGGCCGGCCGGGTCGAGCAGGACCGTCCAGCGGCCGTCGCCCGGCTGGTGCGGGGCGACGGTGGCGCCGAGCTCGATCATGCGGGCCAGCGCGGCGGCCGGGTCGTCGGCGTACAGGTCGAGGTGGAACTGCTGCGGCGCGGACGGGTCCGGCCAGCGCGGTGGCCGGTGGTCGGCGACGCGCTGGAAGCACAGGTTGATCCCGCCGGGCGGCACCGCGGCGAGCGCGACGGCGTCGTCGCTGTCGTGTTCCCGCTCCGCGCCGGTGACCGCCTGGTAGAAGTGCCTGGTGCCGCTGCTGACGGGCTGCGGTGGTTGAGCCGGGCACCGACAATGCAGTGCATGGTTGCGTTCGATGTCGTCCTGCGCGGGTACGACCGGCGTGCCGTCGACGCCCTGGTGCGGGCGGTCGAGGCGGCCGCGGGCGACCGGGACCGGGTCGCGGCCGCGGTGCGCGCGGCCGGCCGGCTGCCGGTGGTGCTCCGCGGCTACTCGCCGGCCCAGGTCGACGCCTGGCTGGCGGCCTCCCGCACCGTCGAGCCGGATCCGGGCGCCGGCCCCGCCCCGGTCTGGGCGGCGGCCGTCGAGCTGCCGGTCGTGCTGCGCGGATACCGCCCCGCGGAGACCGACGCGCTGTTCACCCTCGTCGCCGGTGCGATCGCGAGCGGCGACGCCGCCCGGCGGGCCGACGCGCTGCGGGCGATCGGCGACGCGCGCCTGCCGGTCGCGTTCCGCGGCTTCGACCGGGCCGCGGTCGACGCCTGGCTCGACCGGGCCGCCCGCCAGCTGCGCTCCGGATAGGGCCGGCGGGTTCTCACCGCCCCGTTACGTGTGCCGCCGCGGGCGCGCGCCGCATCGACGCGGCCGTGGACGGTAGGGCTGTCCCTACCGGGCCGCCGCCCGCCCGCCCCACCCCGGGTCCGCCGGTCCGCCGGATCGATCCGGGGTGGGCGCCTCAATAGCGTTCCAGGCATGGAATCCAGGGACAACGTGAAGGGCATCGCGGCGCGGGTCGCGGTGTGGAGCGCCCGCCATCGCGCGCTCGCCATCATCGGATGGCTCGTCTTCGTCGTCGGGGTCACCGTACTCAGCGGGCAGGCCGGGATGGTCGAGGCGGGCAGCGGCGACTTCGGCAACGGCGAGTCGGGCCGCGCCGACCGGATCGTCGCCCAGGCCGGCTTCCCCGAGCAGGGCGCCGGCGAGATGGTGATCGTCACCAGCAAGTCCACAGTGGACGACCCGGACCTCGAGGCCGCCGTCGCGGAGGTCGCCGCCGCCGTGAACGGCACCGGCGCCACCGAGCCCGTCGCGGCGCCGGTCACCTCCGAGGACGGCAGGTCGGTGCTGCTCACGTTCACCGTGCGCGGCGACCCGGAGACCGCCAAGGACCGCATCCAGCCGGTCCTGGACGCCGTCGCCGGCGTGCAGCGCGCGCACCCCCAGCTGTACATCGCCGAGGCCGGCGACGCCAGCGGCGACAAGCTCATCGGCGACGAACTCGACGAGGGCCTGAACCGGCTGTCGATGCTGTCGATCCCGGTCACCCTCGGCATCCTGCTCGTCGCGTTCGGCGCGATCGTCGCGGCGCTGCTGCCCGTCGGGCTGGCCGTCACCGCGGTCGTCGGGGCGGTCGGGCTCCTCGCGTTCGCCAGCCACCTCGCGCCGGCCGTCGACACCACGATGCACGTCATGCTGCTGGTCGGGCTCGCCGTCGGCGTCGACTACTGCCTGTTCTACATCCGCCGGGAGCGCGACGAGCGGCGCAACGGCGTCGACCCGCACCGGGCCCTGGTCATCGCCGCGCAGACGTCCGGCCGGTCGATCTGGGTCTCGGGGCTGACCGTCATCGTCGCCATGGCCGGCATGTTCCTGACCCGCGACACGACGTTCGTCAGCTTCGCCGTCGGCACCATCCTCGTCGTCGCCACCGCCGTCCTCGGCTCGCTGACGGTCCTGCCGGCGCTGCTGTCCGCGCTCGGCGACCGGGTCGACCTCGGGAAGATCCCCGGCCTGTACCGCCGGCGCGGCGGCGGAGGCCGCGTCTGGGGTGCGGTGCTGCGGCTGGTGCTGAAGCGCCCGCTGGTCTCCACCGTCGTCGCCGTCGCCGCGCTCGGCGTGCTCGCCGCGCCCGCGCTGGACCTGCGCACCAAGGGTGAGGGCGTCGAGGACCTGTCCCCGAGCGCGCCGATCACCCAGGCGTTCCTGGCGATCCAGGCGGCGTTCCCCGGCGGCACCGGACCCGCCGAGGTCGTCGTCAAGGCACCCGCCGTCACCGGCGCCGGGTGGGACGCGGCGGTGACGGAGTTCAAGCGGCAGGCGCTCGCCACGGGCAAGCTGCACGAGCCGGTCACGGTGAGCGTCAACCCCGCCGGCGATGTGGCCGTCATCAGCGTCGGCCTGTCCGGCACCGGCAGCGACCGCGCCTCCGAGGAGGCCCTGGCCGCCCTGCGCGGGACGGTCATCCCCGCGACGCTCGCGAAGCAGCCGGGTGCGTGGGTCGGCGTCACGGGCGGCACCGCCGGCTCGAAGGACTTCAACGACCAGCTCGCCGGCTCCATGCCGCTGGTCTTCGGGTTCGTGCTGGGGCTGGCGTTCCTGCTGCTGCTCGTGTCGTTC
Organism: Dactylosporangium sp. NPDC050588; assembly: GCF_040654975.1. Classification (NCBI taxonomy): domain Bacteria; kingdom Bacillati; phylum Actinomycetota; class Actinomycetes; order Micromonosporales; family Micromonosporaceae; genus Dactylosporangium; species Dactylosporangium sp. NPDC050588. The sequence goes on from NZ_JBFAJA010000066.1 coordinate 40,800, forward strand.
CGGTCGGTCGTCGTCGCCGTCACCGGCGTGGTGCTCAACCTGCTGTCGGTCGCCGCGGCCTACGGGATGCTGGTGTTCGTCTTCCAGTACGGCCACTTCGAGTCGCTGCTGGACTTCCGCGCCGCCGACGGCATCACGAACTGGATGCCGCTGTTCCTCTTCGTCATCCTGTTCGGCCTGTCGATGGACTACCACGTCTTCGTCGTCAGCCGCATCCGCGAGGGCCACGACCGGGGGCTGCCGACCCGGCAGGCGGTCACCGAGGGCATCACCGCCACCGCCGGCGTCATCACCAGCGCCGCCGCGGTCATGGTGGCGGTGTTCGCGCTGTTCGCCACGCTGCCCCTGGTCTCCACCAAGGAGCTCGGCGTCGGGCTCGCGGCGGCGGTCCTGCTCGACGCGACGATCGTCCGTGCGGTGCTCCTGCCGGCCACGATGGCCCTGCTCGGCGAGCGCAACTGGTGGCTGCCCCGCTGGCTCGGCTGGCTGCCGGAGGTCTCCCACGACGTGCCGGCGCAGCCCACCGATGCCCGGGAGCTGGCGACGAGCAGCGTGTGACCGCCGGCGCGGCCATAGGATCTTCCCCATGCTCCGTGCCCTGCGGCACCCGACCCGCCTGCTGCCGACGGCGTTCCTGGCCGCGCTCGCCGTCGGCACCGGCCTGCTCATGCTCCCCGCGGCCCGCGCCGCCGGGGAGCCCGCGCCGTTCCTGGTGGCGCTGTTCACCGCCGCGTCATCGGTGTTCATCACCGGCATGAGCACCGTCGACCCGGCGACCTACTGGTCACCGGCCGGCCAGGGCATCATCCTCGGCCTCATCCAGGTCGGCGGCTTCGGCATCATGACCTTCGCGACCGTCCTCGGGCTGATGGTCTCGCGCCGGCTCGCGCTGCGCACCCGGCTCGTCGCCCAGGCCGAGACCCGCTCGCTCAACCTCGGCGAGGTGCGGGCGCTGCTGCTGCGGGTCCTGGCCATGATGGTCGGCTTCGAGCTGGTGGTCGCCGCCGTGCTGACCGTCCGCTTCCGCACCACCTACGACGACTCGTTCGGCACCGCGCTCTGGCACGGTGTCTTCCACGCGGTCAGCGCCTTCAACAACGCCGGGACCACCCTGTACTCCGACAGCTTCATGGGCTTCGTCGGCGACCCGTGGATCTGCGGCACCGTCGCCGTCGCCGTCATCCTCGGCGGTCTCGGGTTCCCCGTGATGCTGGAGCTCTACCGGGAGTGGCGCAAGCCGCGGTACTGGTCGATCCACACCCGCCTCACGGTCTGGGGCTCGGCGATCCTGCTGCTCGTCGGCGCCGGCGCGGTCACCGCCTTCGAGTGGTCCAACCCCGCGACCCTCGGCCCGCTCAACTGGTGGCAGACCCTCGTCGGCGGCACGTTCTGCGGGGTCAGCCCCCGCACCGCCGGGTTCAACAGCATCGACTACGCGGCGGCCCGCCCGGAGACCCTCGCCCTCACCAACGTCCTCATGTTCATCGGCGGCGGCAGCGCCGGCACGTCCGGCGGCATCAAGGTCACCACGTTCTTCCTGCTCGCGTTCGTCATCTGGGCCGAGGTCCGGGGCGAGGACGACGTCAACGTCGGCGCCCGCCGGGTCCCGGCGCAGACGGTCCGGCAGGCGGTCACCGTCGCGTTGCTGGGCGTCGGCACCGTCGCGCTGGGGACGCTGGTCCTGCTGCTGATCACCGCGCTGCCGTTCGACCGGGTGCTGTTCGAGGCGACCGCCGCGTTCTCCACCGCGGGGCTGTCGACCGGCATCACCGCGTCCCTGCCGCCGGCCGGCCAGCTGACGCTCGTCGCGCTGATGTTCATCGGCAGGGTCGGTACGATCACGGTGGCCTCCGCGATCGCGCTGCGGCACCGGAAGCTGCGCTACCGCCTGCCCGAGGAGCGGCCGATCATCGGGTGACGTTTCCGGGGAGGCTCCATGGGCAAGAGCGACGCGTCGGGCGGCGTGGTGGTCATCGGCCTCGGCCGCTTCGGCGGGCAGGTCGCCGAGTCGCTCACCGAGCTCGGCCACGAGGTCCTCGGCATCGACGAGAACGCCGAGATCGTGCAGAAGCTTGCCGACGTCCTCACCCACGTCGTGCAGGCCGACTCCACCGACGAGGCGGCCCTGCGCCAGATCGGGGTCCCCGAGTTCAACCGCGCCGTCGTCGGGATCGGCACCGACATCGAGGCGAGCGTCCTGACCGTCCTGGCCCTCACCGAGCTCGGCATCGAGGAGATCTGGGCCAAGGCCATCTCCGCCAAGCACGGCCGCATCCTGGAGCGCGTCGGTGCCCGGCACGTCGTCTTCCCCGAGGCCGACATGGGCGTGCGCGTCGCGCACCTCGTCACCGGCAAGCTGCTGGACTTCATCGAGCTCGACGACGGCTACGCCATCGCCAAGGTCTGCCCGCCCGACGACATGATCGGCCAGACCTTGACCCAGCTCGCCCTGCGCACCCGGCACGGCATCACCGTCGTCGCCGTCAAACGCGCCGGCGAGGAGGCCGAGACCGCCCTGCCCGACACCGTCATCCGGCGCGGCGACACCCTGATCGTCTCCGGCCCGACGGAGAAGGTCGAGCAGCTCGGCGCCCGCCCCACCTGACCCCTTCCAGCGGCGGGGCTTCGGGGCAGCGGGATCGGCCGGGGTGCGGCATGATCGGTCGCGGGCGGACGGGCGGGGGAGGTCCTGGTGCGGCGATACGCCGACGGCGACGGCATGCGCATGTGGCACGACGAGCGCGGCTCGGGCGAGCCGGTGGTGCTGCTGCACGGCGCGATCGTCGACTCGCGCTGCTTCGCCGGCAACCTGGACGCGCTGGCGGGGTCGTTCCGGCTCTACCTTCCGGAGCGGCGCGGCCACGGGCACACCGCGGACCCGGGTGGCCCGCTCAGCCCGCAGGTGATGGCCGCGGACATGATCGCGTTCCTGGAGACCGTGGTGGGTGGGGCGGCCGCCCTGGTCGGGTACAGCGCGGGCGGGGTGGTGGCGCTGCTGACGGCGTTGGCCCGCCCGGACCTGGTGTCCCGGCTGGTGCTGATCAGCACCGCGTTCCACCAGGACGGCTGGGTGCTGCCGCCCGCCTCGCCGGCGGACATCCCGCAGATCATCTACGACCAGCACGCCGGCGTGTCGCCGGACGGGCCCGGGCGGCTGACGTCCGTCATCGAGCGGATCGCCGAGTCGGCGAAGGCGGGAGACCTGGCGCTGACCGCGGCCGACCTGGGGGCGGTCGGCTGCCGCACGCTGGTGCTCGTCGGCGACGACGACGCCGTGTCCCTGGAGCACACGCTGGCGCTCTATCGCGGGCTGCCCGACGCCGAGCTCGCCGTGGTGCCCCGCGCCTCGCACACGCTGCTGATCGAGCAGCCGCAGCTGTGCACCGGCCTGGTCGCGGCGTTCCTCGACGGGACACCGGCGACGACGCACATGCCGATCCGCCGGGCCTGAACGGGTGCGGCCCGGGCGGCAGGACCGGTGCGCACGAACGGCCCGGGACGCGTGGTCCCGGGCCGTTCGCCGAAGGGTGGTCAGATGAGCCAGCGGTTGCGCTGGACGAAGGGGAGCTTGGCCCAGAGGCGGCCGAGGCCCCAGGTGTGGCCGGCGTATGCGGCGGCGAGGACGACCAGCACCACCGCGTAGACCAGGTGGTAGTCGGCGAACGGGTTGGTCGAGCCGCTCGCGGCGCCGGCCGCGGTGTGCTGCGCGATCGGGAACTCCGCCAGCCACATCATCGCCATGATGAGCGCGCCCGAGGCGGCGGCGATCCGCAGGCCGATCCCGGCGATGAGGGCCAGGCCGACGCCGAGCATGCCGAGCATGAACAGCCAGTTCGCCCACCAGGTGCCGGCCATGGCGTGGAACGCCGACTGCAGCGGGCCGACGTCGACGGAGCTCAGGAAGCCCTTCGTGGGCGAGCCGCCGTTGATCCAGGCCTTCGCCGACGGGGTCGCGTAGCCGAGGCCGAACGTCTTGTCGAGGAACGCCCAGAGGAACACGAACCCGGTGCCGACCCGCAGCACCGCGAGCGCCTTCGCGGCGGTCTTGGTGAGCATGCTGCCGGGGGCTTCGACCCGCTCGAGGTGGCTGACAGGGGTGTGGTGGACGGATGCGGCGCTCATTTCGGGCCTCCAGTCGGTGTCCTTGACGACTTCAGTGTTGTCGTCGCGGCGCCGGTGCGAACGGGCCGGAAGTCCCGTGTTCGCGGGACCTCAAGCCGGGCGCGGGCCTGCCGATGGGACCACCGGGGGTGGTCTCGTGGACCCGGAGCCGTCGCTGTCCGAGGACGACGTGCGGGGCATCGTCTGGCAGGTGTGGACGGCGTACCTGAACTGCGCGCCGGAGGTGACGCCCGCCCCGGAGCCGCCGGCGGACACCGCGGACGTGACGGCCAGCATCGGCCTCGCCGGCGCGTGGAACGGCCTCGCCGTGCTGCGCTGCGGGCTGCCGGTGGCGGGGGTGGTCGCCGGCGCGATGCTCGACGTCGACCCCACGAGCGCCAACGCCGACGACTGCGCCGACGCGCTCGGCGAGCTGGTCAACATCCTCGCCGGCAACGTGAAGAGCCTGCTGCCGAAGCCCAGTCACCTGTCGCTGCCGCAGGTGGTGGTCGGCCGGGCGAAGATCGTGTGGCCGGGCACGACGCCGCTGCACACGCTGCAGGTCACGCTGAACACCGAGCCGATGCTCCTGACGATCCTGCACGGCCAGCCCAAGCCCGCCTGACCCCCCGCCTGATCCCGGAGCGAGGGTGGACGGGACCTTCGCCTCTGGCGGTCGCCCGGCGTCCCGGGAAGCGTCGTACCCGGCAGATATCGTGCACACCCGCCGGGGGCATCCATGTGGGACCAGGACACGTTCGTCTCCGCGGTCGGCGACGCGGTGCGGGCGCCGTCGATCCACAACAGCCAGCCGTGGCGCTTCCGCCGCACGGAGGGCGGCATCGAGGTGCGTGTCGACCCGGCGAGGGCGCTGCCGGCCACGGACCCGGACGGCCGGGCCGCGCGTGTCGTGCGGGGCCGCGGCGGCCAACCTCGCCCTGTCGCTCGCGGTCGCCGAGGTGCCCGCGGACGTCGCGGCCCATGCGGGCGTGGTGCACCTGACGCCGGCCGTACCGCGGCCGCCGACGCCGCTGGAGCGCCGCCTGCACTGGCAGATCTGGCGCCGGCACACCAACCGGTCGCCGTTCGCCGACACCGCCGTCGCCGCCGGCGTCACCACCCAGCTCGTGCGGCAGGTCGAGTCGGACGGCGGCTGGCTGGACCTGGTCGAGGACGGACCGGACCTGCACTCCCTGGCGGCGCTCACCCATGAGGCCGACACGGAGCTGCGCGCGAACCCCCGGTACCTGGCCGAACTGCGCGCCTGGAGCACCGGCGCCGACCAGGACGTGGAGGGTGTCGGGCCGCGGGCGGCCGGCGCCACGCCACACCCAGGGGAGCTGATGACCCGCCGGGACTTCGGCGGCCCCGGCCACGAGGACACCCGCGACCCCGGCCGCGGCCCGGTCGTCGCCGTGTTCGGCGTGCACGGCGACCGGCCCGCCGACGAGCTGCGGGCCGGCATCGTGCTGCAGCGGCTGCTGCTGCTCGCCGCCGACCTCGGCCTGGCCGCCGCGCTGTTCTCCCAGCCGATCGAGGTGCCGGCCGTGCGCGAGCAGGTGCGGCTCGCCCTGCACCGGTCCCACGACCCGCAGCTCGTGCTCCGCTTCGGCTACGCCCCGTCGACGTGCTTCACGAACCGCCGCCCGCCGTCCGACGTCATCGGGTAGCCCCGGGGGCTTCCGCGGGCCGCGTCCAGATGGAAACATCGGTTCTCACAGCGGAACGAGGGGAGCCCCATGCACGTCGTCGTCAGCCAGGCCTGGACCCGGGACGCGGAGGGCCACGCCGACGCGTACGTCGCGCTGTCCGCGCGGTTCGCCGACTACTTCGCCGCCCATCCCGGCTTCCGGGGCCGCTGGCTGGTCCGCGACGCCGACGACCCGACGCACTTCACCCACATCCGCCTCTTCGACACGGCGGAGTCCTACGCCGAGGCGACCCGCACACCCGGCTACGTCGAGCACACCGAAGCCATGTACGAGCACCTCCGCCCGTACGACACCTACCCCCGCATGACCGGCGAGGTCGTGCTGGAGGACCGGCCGTGACCGTGTTCGTCCTGGTCCATGGCGCCTTCCGGGGCGCGTGGTCGTGGTCGCGGGTCCGCCGCCTGCTGACGGCCGCCGGTCACGAGGTGCACACGCCGTCGCTGACCGGCATGGGCGACCGCCGCCACCTCACCGCCGAGCCGCCCTCCCTGGACACCTGGGCCCTCGACGTCGCCAACCTCCTGACCGAGGAGGACCTGCACGACGTCGTCCTCGCCGGCCACAGCCAGGGCGGCATCGCGATCGCCGCCGCGGCGCCCAGGTGCGCCGACCGCCTGGCCCGGCTCGTCTTCGTCGACGCACCCGAGCCCCTGCCGGGCGAGCGCGCCGCCGCCCTCCTCGGGCCCGTTCCCGACCTGCCCCGCGACCTGTGGCTGCAACCGAAGCCCCTCCAGGCCGGCGCCGGCCTCGACGAGGAGACGGCCGCCTGGATGAACGCCCGCCTCTGCCCGACCCCGCTCGCCCCCTCCCTGGACCCCATGCCCGCGCACACGGCGGCGTCGGCGTCGGTACCGCGCACGCACATCTTCTGCACGGCGACCCCACCCGGATACCCGGCCGCCGTCACCCGCGCCCGCCTCGACACGGCCGGCACCCCGTACCAGCTCATCGACAGCGACCACGACGCCCCGATGTCCCACCCCACCGACCTCGCGGCGCTCCTCACGGGTCGCTGACGAGTGCCGTCCGACGGCGGGCCGCCCCGCGCCGCCGGTAACGCTGCGGCCGGGAAGTGGTCCGGAACCGTTCACGTCGATGGCATCGGTCGATCGGCCCGCTCGCGTAGACCAAGGGCATGACTTCTGGAACCTGGAACCGCCGGCGGGTGCTGGGCACCTCGGCGGCCGTCGCGGCCGGCGCCGTCACGGCGTCCGCGCTGCCGGCCACGCCGTCCGTCGCGTTCGTGCCCGACGGCCGGCCGGTGCTGACCCACGGGGTGCAGAGCGGCGACGCGTTCGGCGCGGCGGCGAACATCTGGACCCGGGCCGACCGGGCCGGGCGGATGCTCGTGGAGCTCAGCGACCGCCCCGACTTCCGGCACGCGCGGACCCTGCGCGGCCCCGTGCTCGCCGCCGGCAGCGACTTCACCGGCAGCCTGCGGATCCACGGCCTGGTGCCGGGGCGCCGCGCGTACTACCGGGTCCGCGCCGACGCCGGGCACGGCCGGGTGAGCGAGCCGGTCAGCGGCTCGCTGCGCATCCCGGCCCGGCACGAGGGCGTGCGGTTCGTGTGGACCGGTGACATCGCCGGCCAGGGCTACGGCATCAACCCCGACGTCGGCGGCATGCGCATCTTCCGCGCGATGCGCGACGTGCGCCCCGACTTCTTCCTGTGCAGCGGCGACACCGTCTACGCCGACGGGCCGGTGCCGGAGACCGTCGCGCTGCCCGACGGGCGGGTGTGGCGCAACGTGACGACCGAGGCGAAGAGCAAGGTCGCCGAGACGCTGCAGGAGTACCGCGGCCAGTACGCGTACAACCTCCTCGACGCCAACCTGCGTGCCTTCACCGCGGAGGTGCCGCAGCTCAACCAGTGGGACGACCACGAGGTCCGCAACAACTGGTTCCCCGGCCAGATCCTCGACGACGCGCGGTACACGGAGAAGCGCGTCGACGTGCTCGCCGCCCGTGCCAGGCAGGCGTTTTACGAGTGGCAGCCGATCAGCCCCGGGCCCGTGTACCGCAAGGTGTCCTACGGCCCGCTGCTGGACCTGTTCAAGCTCGACATGCGCACCTTCAAGGACGCCAACGACGGCAACACCTACGCCGACCGGTCCCGGGGCCTGCTCGGCGCGCAGCAGCGGGCCTGGCTGACCCGGGAGCTGCTCGGCTCGCGGGCGACGTGGAAGGTCATCGCGATCGACCTGCCGCTGGGCCTGGTCGTCCCCGACGGCGCCGCGGCGCAGGAGGGTGTCGCGCAGGGCGACCCGGGTGCGCCGCTGGGGCGGGAGCTCGAGTTCGCGTCGGTGCTGCAGGCCGCGCACCGTCACGGTGTACGGGGCATCGTCTTCCTCACCGCGGACGTGCACTACACCGCCGCCCACCACTACGACCCCGCGCGGGCCGCGATCCAGGACTTCACGCCGTTCTGGGAGTTCGTGTCCGGGCCGGCGAACGCGGGTGCGTTCGGGCCGAACGCCCTCGACGCGACGTTCGGGCCGCAGGCCGCGTTCGTGCACGCCCCGCCGCGCGCGAACGCCTCGCCGATGGAGGGGTTCCAGCACTTCGGGCAGGTCGACATCGACCCGCACACCAGGGCGCTGACGGTCCGCCTCCGCGACCTCGACGGCGCGGTGCTGTGGACGACGACGCTGCCCGCCGCCTGAGCTGAGCGGCACCGCGGGCGGCCCGGGTTCCCGGGCCGCCCGCGCCGGTAACGCGCCGGCCCGGCGATCCGCCCCTTGTCTGTACGGGTGTTGTCCGCCCGGGGAAGGGTGAGGTGGCGAGGGAATGTTCGGCCCGTGGCTCAGCACGACCGGTCCGCGCCGGCGGCGCGAGCGGTCCGCGCCCGCCGGACGCGACGAGACCTCCGGCGCCGGCTCCGGCGGAGGCGCCGGCCCCGACGGCCCCGGCCGCGCCCCGGACGGCACCGGCCGGCCTCTGGGCGGCGCCGGCGGCGGGCGGGACGACGCGGCTCACCAGCGGGTGCGGGACCTGGCTGCGGCCGCCCGCGCGGCGACCGGCCCCGAGGCGCGGGCGCGGGCCGGGACCGAGCTGCGGCACGCGCTGCGGGGCCTGTGCGACCTGGTGCTCGCCGACGGCATGGCCGGGCCCGACCTCGGGGCGTCGGTGCGTGGGCTCGCCACGGCCATGCCGTTCCCCGTCGTCGTGACCGTGGACGTCGGGCCGGCGGCGAACGCGGTGGCATCGACGGCCTACGCGGTGATCTGCGAGGCCCTCGCCAACGTCGCCGGGCACGCGCACGCCCGGCGGGCGGTCGTCACGGTCCGGCGGCACGGCCGGACGGTGCAGGTGGCGGTGGCGGACGACGGCGCCGGCGGCGCGCAGCCGGTCATCGGCGGCGGGATCGTCATGATCGCCGCCCGGGTCGCGGCGCTCGGCGGCGTGCTGCACCTCGACAGCCCCGCCGGCAGCGGCACGCACCTGACGGTGGAGCTCCCGTCCGGCTGACCCGCTGCCGCCGCTGAGCCTCCGGACGCGCCGGCCCGGTCGGCCGGTCAGGTCATGGCGCGGGACCGGCGCCGGTGCCGGGCGTCCGGGGATCCCGGACGGGAGAAGCTGCCGGCACGACGGGCGCTGTTCGCGGCGCGTTCAACGGGCCGACGTCGCCGTCAGGAAGGCTGCGAATTTCGACATCCGTCCATGTCTGGAGCGTCTTACGTGCGTGTTCGCCAGTCCCTCACAGCTGTCATCGTCGCCGCGCTGACCGTCCCGCTGCTGCCCGGCCCCGCGGCGCACGCGGCGGCGACCGGCGTGCGGATCAACGAGGTCGAGTCCAGCGGCGGCAGCCCCGGCGACTGGGTCGAGCTGACCAACACCGGCACCACCGCGGTCAGCCTCGCCGGATGGGTCGTCAAGGACAACGACGACGCCCACCAGTACGTCATCGGTGGCGGCGTGAGCCTGGCGCCCGGCGCGTTCCTCGCCGTCGACGTCGAGAGCGCGTTCGGCCTCGGCAGCGCCGACAGCGTCCGCCTGTACGAGCCCGGCGGCCCCCTCGCCGACTCCTACACCTGGTCGAGCCACGCGAGCAGCACGTACGGCCGCTGCCCGAACGGCACGGGCAGCTTCGTCACCACGAGCGCCGCCACGAAGGGCACCGCGAACGCGTGCCCGCCGCCGCCCCCGGCCGCCTGGCCCGGCGGGTCGGCGGTCGCCAACGCCGACGCGAGCAATGCCTTCGGGGAGAACCTCAGCGGCCTGTCGTACGAGTCCGCGTCCGTCGTCTGGGCGGTCCGCAACGGCGCCGGCACGCTCTACCGGCTGACGCCGAACGGCACGACGTGGCAGAAGGCCGCCACGTACACGCTGCGCTACGCCAACGGCAACGGCGACCCGGACGCCGAGGGTGTCGTCGTCACCCCCGACGGGATCATGGTGGTGACCGAGCGGGACAACGCCAAGAGCGGCACCAGCCTGCAGAAGATCCTGCGGTACAGCCCCTCCGGCAGCACGGTGAACGCGTCCGCCGAGTGGAACCTCACCGCCGACCTGCCGGGCACCGCCGCGAACAGTGGCCTGGAGGCCATCGCGTGGGTGCCGGACACCGCCCTCGTGGCGGCGGGCTTCCGCGACGAGCGCACCGGCGGCGCCTACACGCCGTCGTCGTACGCCGGCCACGGCACCGGCCTGTACCTCGTCGGCGCCGAGGCCACCGGCACCGTCTACGCATACGCGCTGAACCTCGCGGGCACCGGCTACACCCGGGTCGCCACGTTCCCGACCGGCCTCGCCGCCGTCATGGACCTCGAGTACGAGCCGTCGACCGGCCGCCTGTGGGCCGCCTGCGACGACACCTGCTCCGGCCGATCCACCACCCTGACCGTCAACGCGCAGGGCACCTTCACCCCGACCGCCACCTACAACCGCCCCTCCGGCATGTCGAACTACAACAACGAGGGCCTCGCCTTCAGCCCCGCGTGCTCGGGCGGCACGAAGCAGGTCCTGTGGGCCGACGACAGCAACGACAGCGGCCACGCCCTGCGCAGCGGCACTCTGTCCTGCTGATCGTCCTGCCGATCGCCGCAGGTGTGGGCCGGCCGTGGTGCATGCTGGGTCCTCGGGTGGCGTCCGGGACGAAGGAGGATGCATGGGCAAGGTCGTCGCATCGGCGTCGATGTCGCTGGACGGGTACATCGCGAAGGACGACAACACGATCGGCCGTCTCTTCGACTGGTTTCAGAACGGGGACGTGGAGCTGCCCACCGTGGCCGGGCACTTCACGTTCCACGTGAGCCGGCCGAGCGCCGACTACTGGACGCAGTGGGTCTCACAGATCGGTGCGCTGGTCTGCGGGCGGACGCTCTTCGACTTCACCGACGGGTGGGGCGGGCAGCACACGATGGGCATGCCGGTCGTGGTGGTCACCCATCAGGTGCCCGCCGAATGGGTGGCGGCGCATCCTGGTGCCCCGTTCCACTTCGTCACCGACGGCGTCGCGGCGGCGGTCGCGAAGGCCCAGGAGATCGCCGGCGACCGGATCGTGGCGGTCGCCGCCGGCACGATCGCCGGGCAGTGCCTGGAGCTCGGCCTGCTCGACGAGGTCGCGGTCGACCTGGTGCCCGTGGTGATGGGCAAGGGCCGGCCGTTCTTCGGCGACCTCGACGCCGGGGACGCCCTGCTCGGCGACCCGACCGTCTGCATCCAGGGCGACCGGGTCACCCACCTGGTGTTCCCGGTCGATCGCGCCGCCTGACGCGGCACCCATCGGACCGGCCACGTCCCGGCCCGATCGCGACGCGACCGGTCCGGCAGCAGACCGGCGGGCGTCCGGCGAGGGCAGGGCCGGCCGTGGCGACCCGTCGGCGAAAGCCGGTCCGGTGGCGAGCGTGGTCAGCGACGGGGGTCGACGGCCTGGCGCAGCGCCGGTGACCGGCCGGCCGATGCGAAGGCGCGGTCGAGGTCGGCCAGGCCGAAGCGCTCGCCGACCAGCTCGGCGAACGGGAAGCGGCCGGCGTGCCCGGTGAGGAACGCGACGGCCCGGCGCAGGTGGCCGGGGCGGTAGTTGTGCACGCCGGTCATGGTCAGCAGGTTGCGCACGAAGCGCTCCGGCGCGATCGTGACCGGCGGGCCGGGGGAGACCGAGCCGGCGAGGACCGCGTGGCCGCCGACGTCCAGGGCGGCCAGGCAGCCCTCGACCGCGGTGGCCGAGCCGGACAGCTCCAGGGCGACGTCGAAGCCGGTCAGTGGCTCGCCGGGGGCGGCCACGCGGCCGGCCCCGAAGCGGGTGGCGAGCCGGCGCCGGGCCGGATCCGGGTCGCTGACCGTGACGTCGGCGCCCGCCGTGGCGCACATCGCGGCGGCCGTGACGCCCAGCAGGCCGGCGCCGGTGATGAGCACGCGGCGGCCCGGCAGCGGCGGTGCGGCGTCCAGCATCGCGGCGACCGTCGCGGTCGCGCAGGACGCCGGTGCGGCCACGACGTCGGGCAGGTCCTCGGGGACCGGCACGATCGTGGTCCCGGCCGGCAGGACCGCGTGGGTGGCGAAGCCGCCGCTGAGGGTCCAGCCGGCGTCGACGGGCTCGTGGCCGAACTTCCGCAGCCGCACGCACTTGTGCTCCAGGCCCCGCGTACAGCGGGGGCACGCGCCGCAGGAGACGGTCACCGACCAGACCACCCGGTCGCCCGGGCGGACCCGGGCGCCGGGGGCCGCGCCGACGATCCGGCCGACCTGCTCGTGACCGAGGACGGTCGGCGCCGGGGCGGGGCGGTGGCCGGCGACGGTGTGCAGGTCGCTGCCGCAGATCGTGGCCAGCTCGACCTCGACCAGCACCTCGCCCGCGTCCAGCCGCGCCGGGAGCGCGGTGCTGACGACGCGGAAGGGCGATCCGGCGCCGTCCCAGCGGGCGAACCGCACCGTGTCGCCGCCAGTGTCGCCGCCAGTGTCAGCGCCCACGTCAGCGGCGGCCGTCGATGACGGCGTCGATGAGGGCGGGGAGCTCGACGACGCTGCCGAGCACGTGCTGCGCGCCGGCGGCCCGCAGCGCAGGCTCGGCGCGGCCGCCGGTGAGGACGCCGACGACCAGGCCGGCCCCGGCGGCGACGCCGGAGGCGGCGTCCGACTCGGTGTCGCCGACCACGACGAGGGCGTCGACGGACCCGGCGCCGGTCCGCAGCAGCGCGGTCAGGTTGAGGTCCGGCGCCGGGCGGCCGCGGCCCGCGTCGGCGGGGGTGAGCACGGCGTCGGCCAGGTCCCGCCAGCCGAGGGTGCCGACGACGGCGTCCGCCGTGGCGCGGCCGAAGCCGGTGGTGAAGACCACGGCCAGGCCGCGTTCGCGCAGCTCGCGGACGGCCTTCTCGGCGCCGGGGATGGGCGCGCAGCGGCCCTCCTCGACCAGTTCGCCGTAGGCCTGCTCGAAGGCCTGGTTGAGGCGCTGCGCCGTGGCCTCGTCGGCGAGGGCGCGGAAGACCTCGATCTTGGACTGCCCCATCGTCGCCCGCACGTGCTCGACGGCGGCGGCGCGGCCCGGGTCGCCGGGCAGCACCCGGTCGAAGGCCCGCTCGAAGCCCAGCTCGACCAGGCCGTCGTCCACGACGGTCGTCCCGGCGAGGTCCAGCACCACGGTTTCGAATCGCATGTTCTCGTTTCCCATCTATGAGGTGGTTCCGAACAGGTCGGCGACGGTCGCGTCGCCCAGGCCGAGGCCGGTGGTCATGCCGATGCCGGTGGTGACCGACACGACCCGCAGCCCGTCCGCGGGCGCGGCGACGAGGAACTCCTCGGGCGCCGACGCGTAGACGCCCTGCCACCGTTCGCGGACCGGCAGGCTGGGCAGGCCGAACAGGTCGCGGGTGACGCCGGCGAGCGCGGCGAAGGACGACTCCGCCTGGAACGGCGCGACCGCGGCGTCCCGGTAGTGGGTGTCGCCGACGATGAGGGTGCCGTCGGGGCGCTGCGTGTACATCTGGTTGAGGTCCAGCGCGTACAGGTCGGGGTGCTCGGCCGAGAGCCGCTCGCGCAGGGCCGCGGCCGCCGGGGTCGCGTTGGTGGCCGAGTACCGCAGCAGCGACCATCCGGTGAGGACCGGGGCGCTCAGCGGCGACGGCAGGACCCCGGCGTCGACCAGGAGCATGTCCAGGCCGCAGCGTACGACGCCGGCGGCCTCCGCGACGTGCGGGAACAGCTGGTCGACGTCGTGCCCGACGGCGACGACGACCGCGCCGGCGCGGATCGGGCCGCGGGACGTGTGCAGCACGCCGCCGTCGACGCCGAGGGCCGAGGTGCGCCAGCGGAACTCGACGCCGGCCCCGGCCAGGTGCCGGGCCAGCGCCGGGGCGGCCTGCCGCGGGTCGACCTGCAGGTCCCGGGGCAGCCAGGCCCCGCCGACCGCGCCCGTCACCGGCACCCGGTCGGTGACCTCGTCCGGGCGCAGCAAGGTCATGGCCGGCTCGTCCTCGCGCCACTGCTCGAGGACGGCCAGCTCGTCGGCGGCCCGGGCGACGATCACCGTGCCGGACTCGCGGGCCCAGAAGCCGGCCCGCCGGGCGTAGCGCAGCCAGAGCTCACGGGCCCGCTCGGCGTATTCGCGCGCCTGCCCGCTCTGCGCGGTGATGCAGACGTGCCCGAAGTTGCGCACGCTGGCGCCGTGGATCGCGGTGGACCGTTCGACGACGACGACCCGCAACCCGCGCGCGTGCGCCGCGGCGGCATGGCCGAGCCCGACGATCCCGGCGCCGACGACGGCGAGGTCGAAGGCGGGGGCGGCGCTCACCGCAGCGCCCGGCGGATGACGGCGGAGACGGCCTCGACCACCAGCACGACGGCCACGAGGACGATGACGAACGCGGTGACCTGGTCGTAGCGGGACACCCGGGTGGCGTCGACGAGGTAGTAGCCGATGCCGCCGGCCGCGACGATGCCGAGCACGGTCGCCGAGCGGATGTTGGAGTCGAGCAGGTAGAGCGTGTGGCCGACGAACGCGGGCACGCTCAGCCGCGCGGTGGAGGAGAAGAACACCTGGGTGCGGCTCGCGCCGACGGAGCGGACGGCGACCTGCGGGCCCGGCGCCGCCTCTTCGAGGGAGTCCGCGATGAGCTTGCCGAGCAGCCCGACGCCGACGAAGGCGAGGGCGAGGGTGCCGGCCTGCGGGCCGAGCCCGGTGACGATGATCAGCACGATGGCCAGGATGAGCTCCGGGACCGAGCGGACCACCAGCAGCAGCAGCCGGGCGGCCGCCCGCGTCGGGCCGTTGGGGGCGGCGTTGCGGGCCGCGAGGGGGCCGACGAGCAGCGACAGCACGACGCTCAGCAGCGTGGCCGCCGCCGCGATCTCCAGCGTCACCAGCAGCGCGTCGAAGACGTCCGCCCAGGTGCGCGGCTCGATCGAGGGTGGCCAGGTCCGTTCGAGGAGGAACGGGATCTGCCCCCAGAAGCGGAACAGGTCCAGCCACTTCGCTTCGGACCCGATGACGGCCGCCACGATGACGGCCACCGCGGCGGCGACGGCCGCCGTGGACCTGACGCGGTCCGCGTTCCACGGGCGGCGCATCGCGGCCGCCACCGCCGCGTTCCGGTCATGGGTCGCGGGGACGGCGGCGGTGACGGGGAAGTCCGGCGCCGGCAGCCGCCGGGCGAGCCGGGAGCCGAGGCTGCGGCCGGTCGGCGCCGCGCCGAGCAGCTGCGCCCGGATCACGGTCGAGACGATCTCGAACAGCACGCACAGGCCGAAGATGACGAGGGCGAAGGCCATCGCCTTGTGGTAGTTCAGCGACTCCAGGGACAGGCGCAGGTCGTAGCCGAGGCCGATGATGCCGGCGTAGCCGAGCAGGACCGACCCTCGCAGGTTGATGTCGCTGCGGTGCAGCGTCGTGGCGATCCAGGAGGGCAGCACCTGCGGGAAGATGCCGGACCAGAACTCCTGCGCCCGGGAGGCGCCGGTCGCCCGGATCGCCTGGCGCGGGCCCTCGTCGATCTGCTCGATGGCGTCGGCGAAGAGCTTCGAGATCATGCCGATCGAGTGCAGCGCGATCGCGAGGATGCCGGGCAGCGAGCCCAGCGTGAAGAGCAGCACGAACAGCATGGCCAGCACGACGTCCGGCACGGCGCGGGCCACGACGCCGATCGCCCGGCCGATCGGGACCAGCCACGACAGCGGGCTGGTGTTGCGGGCCGAGATGTACGCGACCGGCACCGACAGCAGCGCGGAGATCGCGGTCCCGCACAGCACGACGCCGAGGGTGACGCCGATCGAGCGCAGCAGGTCCTGCAACGGTGGGAAGCGCAGCGGCAGCATCCGGTCGAGGAACGGCCCGACCTTGTCGGCGCTCTCGGTGAACGTCTCGGCCGTGAAGCCGATCTCGTTCAGCGACCAGACCGCGAACCCCAGCAGCGCGACGAGCAGGCCGGCCGCGACGATCGTGGACGCGGCCGGCGCGGGGCGCTTCACGGCCCGGTCCAGGTCCAGCACCGGCATCTCGGGCAGGTCGGTGGCGCTCATTTGACCTCCGCCAGTGACGCCGTCATCCGGCCGTAGATGCGCATCGCCGTCTCGCGGGTGAGACCGGCGGCGGGCGTGTCGAGCACGACGCTGCCGCTGCGCATGCCGACGATGCGCTGCCCCCAGGCGAGCGCGAGCTCCACCTGGTGCAGGCTGCAGATCACGGTCAGCTTGTCCTCGGCGGCGATGTCGCGCAGCAGGGCCATCACCTGGTCGCTGGACTCGGGGTCCAGCGACGCGACCGGCTCGTCGGCGAGCAGGATCTCGGGCCGCTGCATCAGCGCCCGGGCGATGGCGACGCGCTGCTGCTGGCCGCCGGAGAGCGTGTCGGCCCGCTGGTAGGCCTTGTCGAGCAGGCCGACCCGGTCGAGCTGGGTCAGTGCCCGCCGGCGCTGCTCCCGCGGGTAGGACGCGACGCCGATCCGCGGGCCGCGCAGCCCGGCGAGGGCGCCGGTGAGGACGTTCTCCAGCACCGTGAGCCGGCCGACCAGGTGGAACTGCTGGAAGACCATGCCGATGCGGCCGCGCAGCCGGCGCAGGTCGCGGCCGCGCAGGCGGGTGAGGTCCTCGCCGAGGACGCGCAGGTCGCCCGCGCTCGGCGTCTCGAGGCCGTTCATGTGGCGCAGGAGGGTCGTCTTGCCCGAGCCCGAGAGCCCGAGCAGGACGACGATCTCCCCGCGGGTGACCGTCAGCGACACGTCCCGCAGCGCGGTGACCTGCCCGTAGGTCTTGCTGAGCCCGTGCACCTCGACAGCGGGCGCGTCGCCGACAGTCATCGTCCCTACCTCAGTTGCCGCAGGCCGCGGCCTTGGTCTGCTTGCACAGATCGCGGATGATGTCGTACTTCGCGTCGTCGACCGGGGCGAGGGCGTAGAAGGTCTTCTTGAAGGCGTCGCTGTCCGCGCCGGCGACACCGGCGGCCTGGATCTGGTCGATCGTGACGTTCTGCAGGCCCGAGACCAGCTTGGTCTTGAGGTCGGCCGGCAGCCCGTCGGCGAGGGTCATCGGCGCGCCGATGACGAAGGTCTTGTTGATGACCTTCAGGCCCTTCTGGGCCTCGACGGCGACGTCCTCGGCGAAGCCGGCCTCGCACTCGGAGCCCTGGGAGACCTTGAGCGCCGACGCGTCGTGCTTGCCGGCGAAGACCGGCGTCACGTCCTTGGTCGGGTCGATGCCGGCCTTGAGCAGGTTGTAGCTGGGGTACAGGTAGCCGGAGGTCGAGGTCTGGCTGACGAAGCAGACCTTCTTGCCCTTGAAGTCATCGATCTTGCTGATGGAGGAGCCCTCGGGGGCGATCGCCTCGGAGTAGTAGCCGGGCTCCTGGCCCTTCTTGGTGATGATGGAGGCGAACGGCGTGATCTTGGCGCCGTTGTTCTTCGCCGTCACGTACGTGAAGCCGGAGAAGCTCGCGATGTCGACCTTGCCGGAGACCGCGGCCTCGATGAGGGCGGCGTAGTCCGACGACTCCCGGTACTCGACCTTGAGCCCGGAGATCTTGGCGATGTAGTCCTCGAGCGGCTTGTAGTTCTGCTGCGTGGAGGCGGTGTCCGGCACGACGCCGAACACGAGCGTGCCGGAGTCCTTGGCGAACTTGCCGGCCGCGGCCGACGCGCCGGCGGCGGTGGAGGTGGTGTCGTCGTCGGAGGAGCACGCGGTGGTGCCGGCCAGCAGCACCGCCACGGCGGCGACGCCGAGGGCGACCCGGGTGGAGACCTTCATGTTCAACCCTTCTTGACCTGCGGGTTCAGTCGTTCGTACGGATTCCTCATCAGCGGCGTCAACGTAGGGAGCACGGGTGAACGGGCCGTCAACGAGCCGTAGTTCGCAGCGAACGAGCCATAAAGGTTCGCACCTGTTATGGTTCCGTTATGAAGCGGGCGCACCGTAAGGTTGCCCCGTGTCGGTCTCCCTGCACCACTCAGGCATCCCCGCGCACGGCCGGGTCCCGAAGTACTACGCCGTCAAGGCGCGGATCCTCGACGAGATCGCCGAGCTCGGCGTCGGGGCGCTGCTCCCGCCGGAGCGTGACCTCGCCGCCCGGTTCGGCGTCGCCCGGTCCACGGTCCGCCAGGCGATCTCGGAGCTGGTCATCGAGGGCCGGCTCAGCGCGCGGCAGGGGCGCGGGACGTTCGTCGCCGGGCCCAAACTCATCCATCCGCTGTCCCTCGCCAGCTACACCGAGGCGCTGCGGGCCATGGGCCGGACGCCGTCCCGCATCGTCGTCACGATCGGCGAGATCCCGGCCGACGACGAGCTGGCCGCCACCCTGGAGATCGCGCCGGCCGCACCGGTCATCCATCTGGAGCGGGTGCTGCTCGCCGACGGCGAACCGCTCGGCCTGGAGAGCACCTGCCTGCCGGCCGAGCGCTACCCGACGCTGCTCGACGTGCTCGATCCCAGCGGCTCGCTGTACCGCTGCATGCAGGACGAGCTCGGCGTCGTCTGGGCCGAGGCGACCGAGCGGATCGAGACCGCCCTGGCCAGCCCGCGCGAGGCACTGCTGCTGCAGACCAACCCGGCGCTGCCGATGCTGCTCATGCAGCGGGTCAGCCGCGACCCGACCGGCACGCCCATCGAGCGGGTCCGTTCGCTGTACCGCGGCGACCGGATCGGCTTCGAGACCCGGCTGACCGCCGACCGGTAGGCGCCGGGCAGGCCGCGCTGTCCCCTGGTCGGTGCGACGTCGGCCGCGACCGGTCCGTCCCGCGGGCCCGAACGACCGCGAGACCAGGCAGAACGCCGGTGTTCGGCGGGCGGCCGAGCCGGTTGGGTCGGACCCATGTTGCGCAGAATCCTGGTGGCCGTGGTCGCGTTCGCCGCCGTCGCCGTCCTGCCGGCCGCTCCGGCCCACGCGATGGATGGCGGCACGATCATCCGTACCCCGACCCCCGCCAGCCGAGCGACCGGCTTCATCTCGTCGCGCAGCTACAAGTACTGGACCGAGAGCCAGTGCACCGGCACCCTCATCGCCCCGACCTGGGTGCTCACCGCGCAGCACTGCCTCGAGCACAACATCCCGGGCTCGCCGTGGATGCGGCAGTACCCGGTCAACGAGGTCCGGATCGCGTTCAACCGGCTGAACAAGAGCGGCACGACCGCGGCCCAGCGAAGCGACGTCGTCGAGATCGTCCGCATGCCGGGCTACGACCGCGGCAAGGGCTACAACGACGTCGCGCTGCTGCGCCTGCGGATGGCGCCGCCCGGCGTCGTCCCCGTCGCCCTGCCGACCGGCCCCGTCGACTGGCCGTCGCTGCCGCTGGAGATCGCCGGCTGGGGCGAGACCGACATGCAGCACGTCGCCCCGGCCCGCACGCCCGAGCTGCTCGCCGGCTACGGCCTGCAGACCCGCCCCGGCACGCCGTACGGGCTGCTGGTCGGCGGTGACAGCGGCGGCCCCCTCTTCGCGACGTTCGTCGGCCGCAGCGTCCAGGTCGGCCTGAACGTGCGGACGGTGGACAAGCGGGGCCGCGCCGACGACCGCAACGTCCACCTGCGCCTCGACGACGGCCCGATCCCGGCCTGGCTGTCCCTGCGCGTCCCGGGCCTGCGTGGCGGCACGGCGGTCCGGCTCGCCACCGCCCTGGACCGCCCGGCCGCCCGCGAGGGAGAGGTCTTCTACGACCGCACCTGGGACGTCCGCGTCGCCGGCACCGCCGCCGTGTACCTGTCGGCGAGCGCGGACGGCACCGCCCCGTTCTCGGTCGACGACATCGTCGACATCACGGTCGTCACCCCGACCGGCTCGACCCGGCGCTGGCAGCGCGACTTCAGCCTGAACTGCAACACCACCGTCGACTCCCGCGCGGCCGAGAACATCCGCACGCTGTTCGAGCCGGGCCTCAACACCATGCGGGTCGTGCTGAAGGACTGGTGCGGCTACGACGTCGGCAACTCCGACCTGTGGCTGACCGGCGCCGCCGGCGCCACCCCGCGCTGACGCATTGTGGTGCCGGCCGCGAGCGCCGATGATGGTCACGACATAGACCATTGTCGAAGGGATGGACATGATCCGTCGTACGATGCTCGCGCTGCTGGTCACCGGTGCCGTGATCGCCGGCGCCGCCACCCCCGCCGGGGCGATCCCGCCGCCCCCGCCCGGCGGCGACCTTCTCATCGTCTTCGCCTACTACGCCGACGACGCGAAGACCCAGGTCATCGGGCAGTCGTGGACCGGCTGCGGCCAGCCCTCCGGCAGTTGGGGCGTCACCTCGGGCATCAGGCAGGTGTTCTTCACCCCCTGCTGACGGAAAACGTGTTCGCCGGCGGCGCCGGCGCTGCCGCCGGAGCCGCCGGCGCTCGCATAGACTCCGCCGGGTGATCGTGCGGATGGCGGGACCGGCGGACCTGGCGGCGCTCGCGGAGATGCGGGGGATCGGGCCGGACCAGTTCGACGAGTTCGCCGGCTGGGTGGCCGCGCACGCGGAGACGCACCTGCCGTTCGTCGCCGAGGCCGGCGGGGCCGTGGTCGGATGCGCCTTCCTGCTCGTCGCGGAGCGCGTCCCCGGCAGCGGGGCGCCGGATCGGCGGTTCGGGGACGTGCAGTCGGTGATGGTCCGCGAGGAGCACCGGAACCGGGGCATCGGCGGTGCGCTGATGGCGGCGATCCTGGCCGAGGCCGAGGCGCGGGGGCTGCTGCACGTGACCGTCCACTCAGGACGGCGGGCGGTCGACTTCTACGCGCGCAACGGGTTCAGCCACCACCGGCAGCTGTTGCTGTGGGAGGCGGCAGCAGGGCCGCACCACGGAGCTCGACCTTGACGACACCGGCGCCGTGGTGCGGCGCACCGTCGTGCAGCTCGGCGTCGCCTACGACCACCGGGTCGTCAACGGCCGCGAGGCGGTCGAGCTGCTCCGCGACCTCCGCGACGCCTTGCAGCAACCACCGGCAGGCCCCGCCGTCTAGGGTGGCCGGTGTGATCGGTGTGCCTGTGCGGGTGATGGTGGTGGACGACCACCCGATGTGGCGGGACGGGGTGGCACGGGATCTGACCGACGCCGGTTACCTGGTCACCGCCGTGATCGGCGAGGGAGCCCAGGCGCTGCGGGTCGCGCGGGCGGCCCGCCCCGACGTGGTCGTGCTCGACCTCCAGCTGACCGACCTGTCCGGCGTCGAGGTGATCGGCGGGCTGCTCGAGGCGCTGCCCGAGGTGCGCGTCCTCATGCTGTCCGCCAGCGGGGAGCAGCGCGACGTGCTCGACGCGCTGAAGGCGGGCGCGACCGGCTACCTGGTGAAGTCGGCGGGACGGCAGGAGTTCCTGGAGGCGGTGCGCCGCACCGCGGAGGGCGAGGCCGTGTTCACCGCCGGGCTGGCCGGTCTGGTGCTCGGGGAGTACCGGAAGCTGGCCCGGTCCACGAGCGGCGGGCCCGAGCTGACCGCGCGGGAGACCGAGGTCCTGCGGCTGGTCGCCAAGGGCCTGCCGTACAAGCTGGTGGCGGAGGACCTGGGGCTGTCGGTCCGCACGGTGCAGAACCATGTGCAGAACACGCTGGGGAAGCTGCAGCTGCACAACCGCAGCGCGCTGGTGCGCTACGCACTCGAGCACGGGCTCGACTGAGTACTTCTACTCATGCCCGGCCGCCGCCGGTGCGGAATGTTCTGTGCATGGCCCTGAACCAATCGATGGTGGTCGCCCGACGGCACGGCGTCGTCCGGCGCCGTGACCCGCTGTACCGCGCGGTCACCCGCCTGCTGGCCGTCTCGCTGACACCGGTCGCCGCGCTGGTCACGCCGGGACGGGCGCGGCACACCGCCTGCCAGTGGGCGCTGACCCTGCGCTTCCCGGCCGAGGACCTGGCCGGGCTCACCCCCGCGACGCGGGCGGCGTTCGAGGCGGCCCGCACGCGGGCGCTGTGGCGGCACGGCGAGCTGCTCGGGCTGACCTCCGGCCACCGGGACGCGGCCGCCCAGGCCGCGCTGTACGCCGCGCAGGTCGAGCGCTGCGGTTCGGAGGAGCTGGCCCGGCGGTGGACGCTGCCGCCGGACGAGTCGCGGCACGTCGCGGGTTTGGCCCTCGACGTGCGGCCGTCGGAGGGTGCGCGCTGGCTCGAGGTGTACGGCGCACGGTACGGCCTGTACCGGATGTATGACAACGAATGGTGGCATTTCGAGTACCACCCGGAGGGCCGGCCGGCCCGCCTGGCACACCCGGCCGTCGCGCACGCGGCCCATCGGTCATGATCATCGGCATGCATGAACGGGCGTTGCGGTGGTGGATCGCGCTGGCGGGTCTGGGCGGTGGTCTGCTGGTCGCGGTGGTGCAGTCCTCGCACGGGGGAGGATTCTCGCCGCGGCTCGGCGTACAGGGGCCCGACGCGTACTACGGGCCCGACCCGTACACGCCGCTGATCCCCACCGTGGCGACCGTGCTGGCACTGTGCCTGCTGCGGTGGTGGCCCTACCTGCTGACGGTCGGCGGGCTGCTGTGCGTGCCGATCGCGTGGCCGGACCTGGTCCCGTATCCGGACACGATGACCTTCTACCACCTGTCCAGCGCGGCGTTCCCGGTCCTCGCCATCGGGGCGCTCGGCGCCGCGCAGCGGTTGCTGTGCACCGGCGCGCCGGGTCTGGGCGCCGCCGTGGCCGGTCTCGTCATCGGGTTCGGCCTCTTCGGCCAGGCCCTGCCGGGCACCATCTATCAGTTTATGGACCCGGCGCTGCCCATCTGGCGCGGGTTGCTGGTCGTGGCCGGCCTCGCCGCCGTCGCCCCGGCGACCTGGTGGTGGCGGCGCGGCGATCCGGCCGCGGTCGGGCTGCCGGACGAGAAGGCCTGGAGCTGGAAGCGGCTGCGGCCGATCGTCACCGGCGGGCTGGTGGCGCTCGTGGCGCTGCCGTTCGCCATGCTCTCCACCGAGCGGCTCGCGGACCTGCTGGGCGTCAGCTGGCGGACGCTCGCCAACTCCCCGAACGCCAGGACCGCCATTCTCGGCGGGATGACCCTCGCGGCGGCGGTGGTCCTGGCCACGCTGGCCGGGGTGTGGTCGCTGGCCGGGGCGCTGACCGCGGCGACGGCGCAGATCGCGGTCTCCGCGCCGCTGGCGATCGCGCTGCTCGCGACCAGGGACGCGGGCCCCGCCCGCTGGTCCGCCGCGCTGCTGGGGGTGGCGATCGGCGTGGCGGCCGCGGCGACCAGGTGGCGGGTCGCGGCAACGGTCGCGCTCACGGTGGGCGCGGCGACGTGCCTGTTCATCGCGTTCTCGGGCACGAGCGGCGACCCGCAGAAGCTCGCCGGGCAGTACGGTGCGACGCCGGCGTTGCTGATGATCGTGCTGGTCACCGGGGCCGCGACCGCGGTTGCCGGGGCCACGGCACCGGTGCTCGCCCCGCGCGGCTCGCTCCCCGCGGTCCTCGGCCCGATCGCCGGCGTGCTCGTCGTCGCCGGCGTCAAGACCGCCCCGGTGATCGACCTGGGTGGCGCGGCGCCGCGGTCGATCGGCACGACGCTCCGCCTCGACACCGCCGGCATCCTGCTGCTGGTGTCGGCCGCGGCGATCGGCGGGCTGGGCATCGCGCACTATCTCTCCGAGCGCTGGGCGGAGCGCAAGCAGGCCGAGCTGATCCGGCAGGAGGCGGCCGCCGCGGAGCGGGACCGGCTGGCCCGGCCGATCCACGACGGCGTGCTGCAGGTCCTCGCCATGGTCCAGCGCGAGGGCTCGGAGCTCGGCGGTGCCGGCGCCCAACTGGCGGCGCTGGCCGGCGAGCAGGAGGTGGCCCTGCGCAACCTGCTCAGCGGCAACCCGGCGCCACCCGGCGCGGGCGCCGAGGCCGACCTGCGGGCCAGGCTCACCGGGCTGTCCTCGCCCACCGTCGACGTCGCCGCCCCGGTCGACCCGGTCATGCTGCCGGCCGTCCCGGCGGCCGAGCTGGTCGCGGCGGTCCAGGCGGCACTGGACAACGTCCGGCAGCACGCCGGTCCGGGCGCGCGGGCCTGGATCCTTCTGGAGGACGAGGACGACGGCGTGCGCGTGACGGTCCGCGACGACGGTGCCGGCTTCGAGCCGCACAGGCTGCGGGACGCGGCCCTGGCCGGCCGCCTGGGGGTGGAGCAGTCGATCCGCGGCCGGATCCACGACCTCGGCGGCACCGCGACCGTCAAGAGCCGCCCGGGCATCGGCACCGAGGTCGAGCTGTGGGTCCCGCTCCCCGCACGGTGACCGAGAGCGACCGGAGGCATATTGTCGGAAAACAACGGATTTGCAGTGATCCGGTGAGGCCGCGGTACCGGTCAAATCCAACGGGATTGGCCGTTTCGCTGCCGCAGCGCAATTCTTATTGGATGATGGCCACACTCCGGGTCCGAGGGCGCGGCATCCGACCCAGCGGGATGGAAAGAGAAGTGGGGCGGCGGTGATCGAGTCGAGGGTGGGTCTGCGCAGCGACATCGAGCAGGGCACAGTCGAGGTCATCGTCGAGGGGGTGTGGGACGGGCGGGTCAAGACCGACCTCGCCACCGCGGTGCGGAAGGGCCTCGCTGAGCATCCAAGGGCGCTGCTGCTGAACCTGACGGCGGTCGAGCAGCCCAACCCCGCGCTCGTCGGCGCGGTCCTCCTGGCCGAGCGGCACAGCGGCTCCATCCGGCCGCCGGTCCCGCTGGTGCTCGTGGCATCCGACGCCGCCAGGCGCAAGCTGGCCGCCTCCGGGCTCGAGACACGGATCCCGATCTACACCACCATGGCCGCGGCGCAGGACGCGCTCAGCCACAGGACGCCGCCGTTCGGCCGGGTCAGGCTCGACCTGCAGCCGGAGGCCATGGCGCCGTCGACGGCGCGGTCGTTCATCGGTGACACGGTCCTTGCCTGGGACCTGCGCGCGCTGCTGCACCCGGCCCGGGCGATCATCTCGGAGCTCGTGACCAACGCCGTGCAGCACGCGCGGACGCCGTTCACCGTGACCGCCTCCCGCCGCTGGGACCTGCTGCATCTCGCGGTCGAGGACGGCGATCCGGCGCTGCCCCGCATGATCAGGCCGGTGCAGCGCGAGGATGTGCCGCTGGACGTCCGGGGCCTCGGGCTCGGGATCGTCGCGCGGTCGGCGCGCGCCTGGGGGGCGACGCGGACCGCGGCGGGCAAGGTGATCTGGGCGACCCTGGCGACGGTGCCGACGCAGCGCCGGACCTGAGCACGGGCCGGTAGCCCGCTCGGCGGATGCGCGGCGCCGAGGGGCGATGCGCGGCCCGCACGCAGACCAGCACGACTCCGGCGACCGGCCCGTCCGCCCACCCGCTCGCCCGTCCGTGAAGGTCGTGGCGCCGGCGGGCCGGATCACGCCGCCCGAGACCAGCACGACTCCGGCGACCGGCCCGTCCGCCCACCCGCTCGCCCGTCCGTGAAGGTCGTGGCGCCGGCGGGCCGGATCACGCCGCCCGAGACCAGCACGACTCCGGCGACCGGCCCGTCCGCCCACTCGCCCGCCCGTGAAGGTCGTGGCGCCGGCGGGCCGGATCACGCCGCCCGACTCCGTCCGAAGTGGATCGGCGCCGCGCTGGTGCTGCTCGCCGCCACGGACCCGCCGCACCTGGTGCAGGCGTCCGGGATCGACCCCCGGCACGCCGGCTTCCCCGCACCGCGAACCCGGGTCGCGTGCCCCGGTGAGGCGACGTGTGACGCGCGCAGGGCGCCTCGGCCCACCGTCGCGGCCGCTGAGGGTGGGGGCGGCGCGCCGTGGGTGGTCTCGTGGTGAGAACTGACCGACGCCGCTCCCGTGACCTGAACCGGGGCGGCAATCTGGGGATGCGGTGCCCACCCAGGTGCCGCTGCCTCCGTTGGACCGCACCCGGTCACGCTGTGGCACGGCACGCCCCGGGTCCCGCCCCCGGCGCGCCCCCGTTCATGACTGTCGCTGAGACCCGCGGCCGGTCCCACACCGGCCGCGGTGCCCCGCTGCGCCTTGGCGGCAGCCGCGCCGCTGGCCCGCACCTGTGCCGCGGCGGCATCAGCAGAGATAGGGCTGAAATTTTGATCCAGGCAACCACCAGGACGACCGCGCCGCCGTCCCGGCAGCACGAGCTCACGGCGCGCCGCCTGCACCAAGTGTTCGAGACCGCGTGCGACCGCACCCCCACCGCCGTCGCGCTGGAATGCGACGGGATCCGCCTCACCTACCAGGACCTCGACGAGCGCGCCAACCGGCTCGCGCACCGGCTGCGCGGCCTCGGCATCCGCGGCGGCGCCCGGACGGCGATCCTGCTGCAGCGCTCCGTCGCGACGTACGTGGCGCTGCTCGCCGTCGGCAAGGCCGGCGGGGCGTTCGTGCCGATCGACCCGGAGTCGCCCGCCGACCGGGTCGCCTACATCGCCGAGGACTCGGCGATCGCGCTGCTGCTGACGTCGGCGGAGCTCGCCGACCGCGCCGAGGGGCTGCCCTGCCCGGTGCTGCGCGTCGACAGCACCGGCGGCCCCGAGGAGACCGCGGAGACCGGCGGGGACGGCGCCGCCGAGGCACCCGCACTCCGACCGGAGCCGGACGCCGCCGGCGACCCCGCCGCGTACATCATCTACACCTCGGGCTCCAGCGGCCGCCCGAAGGGCGTGGAGGTGGCCCAGTCCAGCATCTGCAACTTCCTCGACGTCGTGCCGGGGGTGTACGACGTGCGCCCCGGCGACCGGGTCTACCAGGGCATGACGATCGCCTTCGACTTCTCGATCGAGGAGATCTGGCCTACGTGGTCCGTCGGCGCCACCCTCGTCGCCGGGCCGACCGACTCGCGGCGCTTCGGCGCCGAGCTCGCCGACTTCCTCGACTCGTCCGGCATCACCGTCCTGTACTGCGTGCCGACCCTGCTGGCGACGATCCCCCGGGAGCTGCCCCGCATCCGCAGCGTCCTCGTCGGCGGGGAGGCCTGCCCCGGCCAGCTCGTCGAGCGGTGGAGCCGGCCGGGCCGGCGCATCCTCAACACCTACGGGCCGACCGAGGCGACCGTCACCGCGACCTGGTGCGAGCTGCTGCCCGGGCGGATCGTCACCATCGGCCGGCCGCTGCCCACCTACAGCGTCGTGCTGCTGGACGAGCAGCGCCGGCCGGTCCGCGACGGCGAGGTCGGCGAGATCTGCATCGGCGGCCCCGGCGTCGCCCGCGGCTACGTCGGCCGGCCCGAGCTGACCGCCGACCGGTTCGTCGAGCACCCACTCGCACCGCCCGGATCGCGCCTGTACCGCACCGGCGACCTCGGCCGGCTCACCGCCGACGGCGAGGTCGAGTACCTCGGCCGCGCCGACGCCGAGGTCAAGATCCGCGGCCACCGGGTCGACCTCGGCGAGATCGAGAGCGTGCTGCTGGAGGACCCCGGCGTGAGCGAGGCGGTCGTGGCCCTCGCCCCGATCGGCGACGCCCCCGACGCGCCCAAGGAGCTCGCCGCCTACATCGTCTGCCTGGCACCCGACGGTGCCGCGGACGGGTCGCTGGTGCCCCACCTGTTCGAGCAGCTGCAGGAGCGCCTGCCCGGGTACATGGTGCCGGCGTACCTCGACGTGGTCGAGGCGCTGCCCGCCATGCCGAGCGGCAAGGTCGACCGCAAGCGGCTGCCGGCCCCGGTGCACCGGCGCCCCGCCCGCGGCACCGTCGTCGCCGCCGACACCGACCTCGAGGAGCAGGTCCGCGCGGTGTGGGCCGAGGCGTTCGGACTGGAACCGCAGGCCCTGTCGGTCGAGGCGCACTTCTTCGACGACCTGGGCGGGCACTCGCTGCTCGCCGCACGGGTCGTGTCGCTGCTGCGCACGCGCGGCATCGGCGCCAGCCCCGCCGTGCGCGACCTGTACAGCAACCCGACGGTGCGCGGCCTGGCCGGCCGGCTCGCCGCGCCCGTGACCGGGCTGGCCGCGCCGCGCCGCCCGGCGCCGCTGCGCCACGGCAGCCGCCGCATCGCGGCCGCCGGCGCCGGCCAGGCGCTCGTCATCTACCTGCTGGTGCTGCTCATCACGCTGCCGGTGTCCTATGTGTACACCTGGAACAACGGCCGCGTGTCCGTCGAGGTCCTCGCCCAGCTGATGATGGCGATCCTGGTGAGCTACCTCGGCGTGCGCTGGATCGTGCCGGTCCTGCTCGCCCGGCCGGTCGCGGCAGGCATCCGCCCCGGCCGGTACCGACTATGGGGCCCGACCTACGTGCGGCTGTGGATGCTCGACCTGCTGCTGGCGCTCGGGCCGATGACCGTGCTCAGCGGCTCGCCGCTGATGGCGGTGTACCTGCGGCTGCTCGGCGCCCGCGTCGGCGCCCGGACCACGATCGCGACCAGCTCGATCGGCGTCCCCACCATGATCGAGATCGAGTCCGACGCCACCGTCGGCTACGGCGTGTCGATGCGGCCGTGGCGGGTCGAGCACGGCTGGGTCGTCGTCGAGCCGATCACGGTCGCGCGGCACGCGTTCGTGGGCGCCAACGCCGTGCTCGAGCCGGGCTCGTCGGTGCGGTCCGGCGCCGGGCTCGGCGAGCAGTCCGTGCTCGAGCAGGGCGAGACCGTGCCGCCCGGCGCGCGGTGGGCGGGCTCCCCGGCGGCGCCCGTCGACGCGCTGTGCTCGACGGTGGAGGTCATGCTGGCGGCCAAGGGCCGCCGCCAGAACTGGCACCCGAAGCACCTGCTCGCCGCCGGCCTCGGTGCCGTCGGCCTCGAGCTGAGCGCCATCGCGACCGTCGTGCCCAGCGTGGTCCTCGTCTGGTGGGCGCTGCTGAAGTGGGGGCTGCTCGCCGGTCTCGTCGCCACCGTCCCCGCCGGGCCGCTCTACGTGCTGACCACCTGCGCGGTCATCGCGGGCGGCAAACGCCTCGTGCTGCGGCACGCCCCGGCCGGCATCCACCCGGCCCGCTCCGGCCTCGGCGTCCGCAAGTGGATCGCCGACAAGCTGCTGGAGTTCAGCCTGCTGTTCACCAACTCGCTGTACTCCACGCTGTACACGGTGCCGTGGCTGCGGCTGCTCGGCGCCCGCGTCGGGCGGGGTGCCGAGGTGTCCACCGCCGCGCACCTCGACCCGGACCTGCTCACCCTCGACCCGGACAGCTTCGTGGCCGACATGGCCAGCGTCGGCGCCGCCACGTTCGCCAACGGGCGGATGGCGCTGCTGCCGACCAGGGTCGGGCACCGGGCGTTCGTCGGCAACGCGGCGTTCGTGCCGGCCGGCACCACCCTCGGCGCCGGCAGCCTCGTCGGCGTGCAGACCCTGCCGCCGGACGAGGACGTCCCCGACGGCACCTCGTGGCTCGGCTCGCCCGCGATGCACCTGCCGCGGCGGCAGAGCAGCGGCACGTTCTCCGAGCAGGAGACGTTCCGCCCGCCGCGGCAGGTGGTGGCGCACCGCCTCGCCGTCGAGTTCGCCCGCGCGACCGTGCCCGCCTCGCTGCTGGGCATGAGCGTCTACCTGTACCTGTGGGTGCTGTCGGCGCTGGCCCGCGGCCGTGACCTGCCGGTGCCGGCGCTGGTCTCCCCGCTGGTCGTCATGGCCGCGGGCGCCGCCGTGATCGGGTGCTGCGCGGCCACGAAACGCAGCATCATCGGCGCCTACCGGCCCAGGGTCGAGCCGCTGTGGAGCACGTTCGTGCGGCGCACCGAGTTCGTCACCGGGCTGTACGAGGCCGCGGCGATCCCGGCCGGGGTCGGCATGCTCGTCGGCACCCCGTTCCTGCCGCCGGTGCTGCGCTGGTTCGGCGCCCGCATCGGCCGGCGCACCTGGATCGGCACCACGTACCTGACCGAGTTCGACCTGGTCGAGATCGGCGACGACGCCGCGGTCGGCGCCGAGGTGTCGCTGCAGACGCACCTGTTCGAGGACCGGGTGATGAAGATGTCCGTCGTCACCGTCGGCGCCGGCGCCAGCATCGGCACCCGGGCGATCGTGCTGTACGACGCCGTCGTCGGCGACGGCGTGTCGCTCGGCTCGCTGTCGCTGCTCATGAAGGGCGAACACCTCACGCCCGGCAGCCGATGGCGTGGCATCCCCGCACAGGGCGTCGCCACCCTCCCGGCACCGGCCACCCTCCCGGCACCGGCCACCCTCCCGGCCCTCGCCGCCTGAACCGTCCGCCGTCCGGCCCGCACCGGCGCCCGCCGTCCGCGTGCCTGCCGGTCGCGTGCGCACCGCCCGCTTCGCAAGATTCCGTCACACATCAAGGAGGACACCGCCCCATGAACACCGAACTGCTCGTCTCCGACGCCACCCACTTCCGCATCGACTACGAGATCAACCCGTACATGCACACCGACGTGCAACCCGACCCGGCCGCGGCCAACGCCGAGCACGACGCGATCGTCGCCGCGCACCTGGCCGCCGGCCGCCTCGTCGAGTACATCCCCGCCGCGCCCGAGTGCCCGGACATGGTGTTCACCGCGAACGCCGCGGTGGTCCGCGGCGAGCGGGCCGTGCTGGGCTTCCCGCCGCCGGAACGCAAGGCGGAGGTGTCGTACTTCGAGGAGTGGCTGGTCGACCGCGGCTACGAGGTGGTCGAGGCGCCGTTCCCGTTCAGCGGCCAGGGCGACGCCCTCGCCTGCGGCGACCTGCTGCTTGCCGGCCACGGGCAGCGCACCGACCAGCGCATGCACGCCGTCCTGGCCAAGGAGCTCGACTACGACGTGATCCCGCTGCGCACCGTCGGCCCGCGTTGGTACGACCTCGACCTGGCCATCGCCGTCATCGACCCGCACACGCTGGCGTACTGCCCGCTGGCGCTCGACGAGCCGAGCCGCGGCAGCCTGCGCGCGCTGGGGCTGGACCTGATCGAGGTCGGCCTCGACGAGGCGTCCCGCCTCGCGCTCAACCTGATCAGCGACGGCCGCACCGTGACGATGACCCGCGGGGTGCCGCGCCTGGCCGCCGCGCTGCGCGAGCGGAAGCTGCACGTGGTCGAGCTCGACACGACCCAGCTCGCCAAGGGCGGCGGCGGTGTGCGGTGCACCGCCCTGACCCTGGACAACCCGCCGCGACAGGGGTCGCGGTGATCGCATCCCGGCGCGTCCGGAGCACCGGCGCCGGGCGCGTCATGGCCGCGACGTGCCGCGTGCCGGCCGCGCAGCCCACGGGAGGGTCCGGCGGGGCGCTGGTGGCGCTGGTGTACCGCGGGCCGGCGTCCCTGCCCGGCTGCCCCGAGGCGGTGGCCGAGCTGCTGCGCGGCAGCCGCTGGGGCTTCGACGTGCGCTTCGTCGGCCCCGGCGAGGACGTGCAGGTGTCGGCGCGCGCCCTGTCCGGCGCGGTCCTGTACGCGCAGCCCGGCGGCGGCCTGCTCTCGCACGGCTACCGCCACCTGCGCCGGCACCGCGCCGCGATCCGCGAGTTCGTGCACGACGGCGGGCGGTATCTCGGCTTCTGCCTCGGCGGGTACCTGGCCGGCGCGACCCCCGGCTTCGGCCTGCTGCCGGGGGACACCGACCAGTACATCGCCTCGGCCGCCGCCACCGTCGTCGAGCCGCACGACACGCTCGTCGAGGTCGCGTGGCGGGGCCGCGCCCGGACGCTGTTCTTCCAGGACGGCCCGTACTTCTGGGTGCGGCCCGACGCCGGTGCGACGGTCGTCGCCACGTACCCCAACGGCACCGTCGCCGCGCTCGTCGCCGGCTTCGGGGCAGGCCGGGTCGGGGTCGTCGGCCCCCACCCGGAGGCGACCGGCGACTGGTACGCCGATGCCGGGCTGCACGTCGACCGGCTCGGCGTCGACCTGGGCCTCGACCTGGTGGACGCGGTGATGACGACATGACCGCTGTGCAGCGCAGCGCGGGGGACGGCGCGGTGCGCCCCGGCGACCTGGTGGAGCCCGCGCCGCCCGCGCGAGCCGCGGCGCCACGCACCCGGCAACGGCTCATCGGCATCGACGCCGCCCGGGGTGTGGCGCTGCTCGGCATGATCACCCTGCACGCGCTGTGGGAGTCCGACGCGGCAGGCAACCCGACCTGGTCGGACAGAGCGTTCAGCGGGCGGGCGGCGGCGGCCTTCGCGCTGCTCGCCGGCGTCGGCATCGCGTTCGTGTCCGGCCGGCGACGGGTTCCGGCGGCCGACCGTCCCGCCGTTGCCGCCGGGATGGCAGCCCGGGCTGTCGCCATCGGTGTGGTCGGATTCCTGGTCTGCGCCGCCGACACGACGCTCAAGGCGGTGATCCTGCCGTACCTGGCGGTGGTGTTCCTGCTGGCGATCCCGCTGGTGTTCCTGCGCACCTGGACCGTCGCCGTGGTGGGGCTGCTCCTGGCGACCGCGGGCCCGGTCGGCAACTACTTCCTGCTGCCACGGCTGCCGGAGCCGGAGCTCGGCAACCCGTCGTTCATACGGCTCGTCCAGGACCCGATCGGGATGCTCACCGAGCTGACGTTCACCGGCTTCTACCCGTCGCCGACCTGGCTGGCGTACGTGTGCGTCGGCATCGTCATCGGGCGGCAGGACCTGAGCCGGCGACGGTTCGCCGCCCTGCTGCTGGCCGTCGGCACGGCCGTCGCCGTCGCGGCGCACACGGCCTCCACGCTGCTGCTGCACCGCTACGGGGGGCTGGCCCACATCTGGGCCGCGCAGCCGCGCGGCGACCTGACGGCGGCGCAGACGACCGAGCTGCTCAAGTTCGGCGGCAACGGCAACGTACCGTCCAACACGTGGTGGTGGCTGGCGGTCGACACCGCGCACACGGGCACGCCGCCCGAGATGTTCGGCGCCGCCGGCTGCGCCGTCGCGGTGCTGGGCCTGATGCTGCTCGCCGCGCACGTCACCCACCGGGTGCTGGGGCCGGTGTGCACGGTCATCCTGGTGGCGCTGGCCTCGGCCGGCAGCATGACGCTGACCTTCTACTCCGCGCACATCCTGTTCATCAACTCGGATTTCGACACGTACAGCGCCGGGAACGGCTGTCTCGTGCAGGTCGTCGGCGCGTTGCTGATCGGCCTCGCGGTCAGGGGAACGGTCGGCCGCGGCCCGCTGGAGGCGGCCGTCGCGGCGCTGGCCAACCGCGCCCGGCGGTTGACCACGTCCCGCGGCGCGGTCCGGGTCGCCGCCACCATCAGAGCTACCGCCACCATCCCGGTCCAGGCCTCGCCGGCGCCGGTCTCGGCTGTGCCGGCGGCTTCGGCACCGGCGTTGGCGCCGGCACCGGCTTCGGCGCCGGCGAAGTCCCCGGAATCCTCGACGGATTCGACGACGGCGTCGGCGGCGCAGGCACCGGCTGCGACGGCGTCCGAAGGGTCGGGGTCCGGTGGACCGGCGCCTGATGGCTCGGCGTCAGGTAGGTCAGGGGCAGATGGCCCGGGGTCAGGTGGGCCGGCGCCGCGGCGGGCGCAGCGACGGCCGCATGGGCCCGGCGACGGCCGCCGCCGCACCGTCCGGCGGCGGGCGCAACCCGGGGCCGGGCAGGGCGGCGGCCGGTGAACCGGCGGCGGTTCCTGCTCGGCGCGGGCGCCGCCGCCGGTGTCCTTGCCGCGCTCGGCGGGGCGGCCGGCACCGGGTACATGATGCTGTCCGGCGACCGGCCGCTCGCCCTCGTCTACCGCGGCCCGGCCGCCTGCGCGGGCTGCTCCGAGGCGGTCGCGGCCCTGTTGCGCGGCGCGCCGAGCGGGTTCCGGACCGAGTTCTGCGGCCCCGGCGAGCAGGTGGCGCTGTCCGCGGACTCGCTCGCCGGGGCCAGCGTGTACGCGCAGCCCGGCGGCGGCGACGTCCGCCAGGCGTGGCGCCGCCTGCGCGGGCACGCCGAGGAGGTCCGCGGCTTCGTGCACGGCGGCGGCAACTATCTCGGGTTCTGCCTGGGCGCCTACCTCGCCGCCGCCGACCCCGGCTTCGGCCTGCTGGCCGGGGTCGGCGTCGAGGGGTACATCTACAGCGCCGAGGCGACGGTCCACGACCAGGACGACACCGTCGTCGGCGTCGACTGGCGGGGCCGGCGGCGGCACATGTTCTTCCAGGACGGCGCGCTGTTCCGCCCCAAGCCGGGCACGCCGGCGACGGTTCTGGCCACGTACGACACCGGCGGCGCCGCGGCCGTCGTCACCGGCTACGGCTCCGGGCGCGTCGGGCTGGTCGGCCCGCACCCGGAGGCGGACCAGTCCTGGTACGACGACGCCGGCCTCGCCAACCCCGACGGCATCCGGTTCGACCTCGGCCACGACCTGATCGAGAGCACCCTGCGCCGGGACTGATCCGCCGCCGCGCCATCGACCCGCGCCGGCGGGGGGCATCAGGAGCCGCCGCCACCGCCGGCGATGTCGGGGGAGCGGGACGCCGGGCGGAACGCCGCCGCGATCCGGTCGGCCATGGTGCCGATCGCCCGGCGGTTCGCCGTGTCCTGCTGTGCCGTGTCCGGCTTCGCTGTGTCCTGCTGTGCCGTGTCCGGCTTCGCCGTGTCCTGCTGTGGTGTGGACGGCTCGCACCACGGCAGCCCGTCGACCCATGACGGTGGGTGCGCGCCGGCCGGCCGGTGCTGGACCGTGCCGAAGGCCACGTGGTCGGCCAGGCTTCCGCCGTGCGCGCGGCACCGCTCGGCGCGGTCGAGCACCTCGGCGGCCGCGGCCCGGCCCCGCGCGGTCAGCCGCGGCCCGGTCAGCAGGCGGCGGACGACGAGGTACAGGCCGGCCGCGGTCGGCACGCCGATGGCCGCCGCGGTGGCCGCCGTGCCCGGGCCCTCGGCGAGCGCCGCACCGGCGACGACGCCCGTCACCGCCACCACCAGGGTGGCCAGGGTGCCGCGCAGCTGGTCCCATGCCGGCGGCACGGTCTGCCAGAGCCCCGCCGTCTCGCCGCTTCGCCGGGCCCGCAGGTACAGCCTCCGGGCGGCGCCGGCGGCGGCGTGCCGGTGCAGCGACACCTCCCGCACCGGGCCGAACAGCTCACCGAGCAGCGCGGCGTCGGCCGCGCCGATCCTGGTCGCGGGGTCGCGCGCGTGCGACACGTCGACCGCCCACAACCCGGCCGGCTGCTCGTGCCAGCGCAGCGTCACCAGCCCACGCTCGGCCACGTCGACCAGCTGGGCGGCGACCGCCCGCCCGTCCAGCGGCCGCCCGGCCAGCTCGGCCAGCAGCTCGTCGCGGATCCGATCCGGCACGCGCCCTCCCGCCCCCGGTAGGCGCCCGATCGTATGCGGCAAGGTCAACGGCGGGTGGCAGTTGCCCACCGGTGGCAGTTGCAACGTTGTCGCGTGCGTACATGAGCACATAAAGTGGAGGCATGGGCGATCGGCACGAGCACGGGCACCACCCGGACTTCCGGTGGGCGGCGGCACGGCACCGGGTCGGGCATCTGCTGGCACCGCACTCGCACGACACCGCGGGCAGGGTCGACGGCGCATTGGAGACCTCGCGGGAAGGGATCCGCGCGCTGTGGGTCTCGCTGCTGGTGCTGGGGGCGACCGCCGCGATCCAGGTCGTGGTCGTGCTGGTGTCCGGGTCGGTGGCGCTGCTCGGCGACACGCTGCACAACATCGCCGACGCGCTGACCGCCGTGCCGCTCGGGGTGGCGTTCATCGTCGGGCGCCGGGTCGCCGATCGGCGGTACACCTACGGATACGGCCGCGGGGAGGACATCGCCGGCATCGTCATCGTGCTCACCATCGCCGCGTCGGCGGTCCTCGCCGGGCTGGAGGCCGTCGACCGGCTGTTCAACCCGGCCGCGGTGACCCACCTGCCGTGGGTGGCGGTCGCGGCCGTGACCGGTTTCGCGGGCAACGAGCTCGTCGCCCGGTATCGCATCCGCATCGGCCGGAGGATCGGCTCGGCGGCGCTCGTCGCGGACGGCTTGCACGCCCGCACCGACGGCTTCACCTCCCTCGCCGTGCTCCTCGGCGCCGGCGGCGTGGCCGTCGGCTGGCGGTGGGCCGACCCGGTCGTCGGCCTGGCCATCACCGTCGCGATCCTGTTCGTGCTCAAGGACGCGGCGCGGGAGGTGTACCGCCGGCTCATGGACGCCGTCGACCCCGCACTCGTGGACACCGCCGAGGCGACCCTCGCCGGCACGCCCGGCGTGCGGAGGGTCGCCGCGCTGCGGATGCGCTGGATCGGCCACCGGCTGCACGCGGAGACCGATCTCGTCGTGGCGGACACGCTGACGGTCGTCGAGGCGCACGCCATCGCCCTCGACGCCGAGCACCGGCTGCTGCACGCGGTGCCCCGCCTCACCGCGGCCACCATCCACACCGACCCCGACAGCGCCGACGCGCACGCCGCCGTCGCGCACCATCGCCGGGCCCCCGCGGTACCGTGAGTGCTCATGTACGCACCAGACGAAACCACGGTCGACTCGCCGACCGACGCGCAGGTCGCGACCGCGGTGACCGCGCTACGGATGCTGGCCGACCCGACCCGCCTGCGGCTGCTGTGGGTGCTGCGCGACGGCGAGCAGGACGTCAGCACCCTGACGGCGGCGGTCGGCGCCGCCCGCCCGGCGGTGTCGCAGCACCTGGCCAAGCTGCTGCTCGCGGGCCTGGTCCACACCCGGCGGGACGGCCGGCGGGTGCTCTACCGGGCGGCCGGCGGGCACGTCCGCCGGCTCGTGACCGAGGTGTTCCACGCGGCCGACCATCATCTGACCGGCGCGCCCGAGCACGACTGACGCCGCCGCCAGTGCTTCAGCGTCAGCGCGCGGCGTTCGACGAGATGCCATGACGCGTAGGCGACGGCGGCGGTGATCGTCAGGCTCAGTGCCGTGTAGGGCAGGTAGCCCCAGCGGTTGGCGCCGAACGTCGCCAGGAGCTGCTGGACGACGAAGCCGTAGATGTAGATGCCGTAGGAGTAGTCGTTGACGGCGCCGACGCGGCGCAGCCGCCGCGGTGCCCGGACCGCCGCCCACACCAGCAGATAGGCGAGGGTGGGGAAGCCGGCGACGAAGAACCCGCCCAGCAGGAGCGACGCGGCCAGGATCACGAGGCAGCCGGCGGCGAGGCCGTCGTGGATCGGGACGCGGTCGCGGTACAGCTCGATGGTGGCGCCGGTGAGGAACAGCGCGCCGAGGTAGATGAGCCACTGCACCGAGACGCTGCCGACCAGCGGCGGCACGATCGACCCGTAGTGCTGCGCCGGCGGCCCTTCCAAGGTCCAGCCGCGGATCTGGTCGGCGACGATGCAGCCGTACAGCCCGGCGGCGAACACCGGCACGAGCCACCGCGCCCGGCGCAGCACGGCCGTCACCGCGAGCACCGCGACGACCGCGTAGCAGGTGGACTCGTAGACGAGGGACCACAGCGCGCCGTCGAAGACGCTGTTGCCGCCGATCTCGCGGCCCCAGGGGGTGTCGGCGAGGAGGTCCTGGATGCCGTACTGGCGCACGCCGGTGAACCAGTTGCCGGCGACGTACTGCAGCGGCCCCTTCGGCCCGTCCCAGAACCCGGCGAGGGTGCCCCGCTGGTGCAGCGCGACGACCGGCGCGGCGACGAACGCGGTGACGAGCAGGCACACCCACAGGCCGGGCAGGATGCGCAGCGCGCGGTGCCAGGCGAACCGCCCGACGCTCGTGTGCGCGGCGGAGCGGGTGATGAGCAGTCCGGACAGGACGAAGAAGCCGAAGACCGCGAGCGTGCCGACGTTGGTCTGGGACCGGAACAGGCTCCGGCCGAGGTCCTCCCAGCCGAAGCCCAGCGACGTGGCGTGGGCGAGGACGACCGCGACGGCGAGGCCGAGGCGGATGGCGCCGATGCCGTTGTCGCGCCCGTCCCACCGCCCGGCGAGGCTGCCGTGGGCGAGGCGGTGTCCGCGCGGCGGGGCGGCGGCCGGTGTGTGGTGGTCGGTGTGGTCACCGGCGTGGGTTTCGGTGTGGGTTTCGGTGTGGGTTTCCGTGTCGGGGGCATGGTGCGGCGGCCGCCGGTCGGCGGTTGCGGGCATGTGGGAGCTCCAGGTGTGTGGCGTCGGTCAGGACACGTCGCGAGCGCCGTGTCGGCCTAGATCCGCCATACCTGGAGGTGCGACTGCCGAGGTTGCCCGGTGGCCCGGTCCGGGACCGCCGGTGGTGGTGGGGGTTCGGTGGCGACGCCGACCGGGACCGTGATGACGGTCGCGGAGCCGGTGGGCAGCTTCGGCTGCTGCGGGTACGCCGGCGCCCCGGCCGTGTGCAGCACGTTGTGGTGGTGCTGGTGGGAGTGCTCACCGGTGACGCCGTGATGGTCGTGCCCGGCCGGCGCCGCGTGGCCGTCGGGGTGCCCCTGCAGGAGGTGCGCCGACTGCGCGCTGGCCAGCGGCGCGAGCAGTAACGACAGGAGGAGCAGGAACGCCAGCCCGGCCCGTGCCGGCCACAACATCCACCACCGCCCCATGCCTCGGATGATGGCAGCCCGCCGGGCCGTGGCGGTGTCGGAGATCCGCCAGAACTCTTCGTGTTCACCCGTCCGTAACGGGCCGGTGCCCCCCGGGGTGGGGGCGCCGGCGGCGGCGCGTACGTGCGGCATCGGGCCTATTCCGCGGCGGTCGGCAGGAGCGGCAGCAGGGTCAGGGCGGCGCCGGGCACGACGGTGCCCCGGCGCAGAGCGGGTCGACGCATGGAGGCCTCTCGGGGTTTCCCGGGCACGGCGAAGCGACGCCCGGGCGGACGTTG
Organism: Dactylosporangium sp. NPDC050588; assembly: GCF_040654975.1. Taxonomy (NCBI): domain Bacteria; kingdom Bacillati; phylum Actinomycetota; class Actinomycetes; order Micromonosporales; family Micromonosporaceae; genus Dactylosporangium; species Dactylosporangium sp. NPDC050588. Next base: position 79,522 of record NZ_JBFAJA010000066.1, read on the forward strand.
GGAAACAGCGCTATGCGGGCGTTCCCGACGCCGGCGGGGCTCGGCCCGCCACCCGGAGCACGGACCAGACCGACTCGCCGCCGGCGGCCGCGCGCACGACGGCGCGCATCCGCACCGGCGGATCGGACCGCCGCGAGGCAGCCGCCGCGGCGGCGAGGCTGATGCGCCGCACGGCGCCGCGCCACAGCAGCGTGGCGAGCACGCCGGCGGCGCCGTGCACCGCCAGGCCGAGCAGCAGCACGACCGGCGGCGGCACCACGTGCGTGTCGGAGGCGGCCCAGGCGGCGGTCTCGGCCGCGAGGAACGCTCCGGTCGACCAGAGCCCGGCGGTGCGGGCCAGCCGCCGTTTGCGCGGCGCCGGCAGCCGCCCGCCGGACGCGAACGCCGCGGCGGTGACCGCGAGCAGCGACGTCGCGGTGAGGGCGAGCGCCACGACCACCGCGGCCAGCTCGGCCGCGTGGACGTGCGAGACACCGTCGGCCATGCCGTGCGCCGCAGCGTGCCGGTGCGCGAGCAGCCGCGACGTGACCAGGTGCGCGGTGCTCCAGCCGAGCGCGCCCGACGAGACCGCGGAGACGGCGACGAGCGCGCGACCCGCGTGCCGCTGGTCCGTCGCCCTCACCTCCCGCACCGTGTGGCCGCCGCCATCGTACGGGGAAGCCGCCGGCGCCCGCCGCAGCCGTTCGGCCGGACTGTGGTGGCCGGCCCGCGGGTCAGCGGGCGGAGGCGATGGTCCGCACGACCGTGGCGTGGACGGTGGCGAGCGGCGCCGGACCGAACAGCCTGGAGTCCAGGCCGGGACGGTCGCCGAGCACGACGACCATGCCGGGCGGGACCGGGCCCGGCGCCGCCGCCGGCACGTCCGGTGGGAGAGGGTCGCCCGGCACGGCGGCGACCCGCTTGACCAGCCACGGCGACGGCGCGGCCGGCGTGGGTCCACCGTGGACGACCTCGGCGCCGGGCGGTGGCGCGGCGGCGGCCGGGCGCCGCAGCACCACGATGTCGCCGCGGCGCGGCGTGCGGCCGGCCCGCCGGCGGGCCAGGACGAGGTCGCCGTCGTGCAGCGCGGGTTCCATGCTGCCGCCGTGCACCCTGACCACCAGCCACCAGGGGCGGAGGAAGACCCGCAGCACCCACGTCACGGCGCCGCCGGGTCCAGGTCGTAGCCGCTGGCCTGCAACCGGAACAGCGTCGCGTACGTGCCGCCGGCCGCCATCAGCGAGGCGTGCGTCCCCGTCTCGGCGATCCGCCCGTCGGCGAGGACCACGATGCGGTCGGCGTCGCGGACCGTGTTGAGCCGGTGGGAGACCAGCACGCTGGTGCGGCCGTCGCGGTGGGCGGCGATCGCCCGGTGGATGCGGTGCTCGGCGGCGGCGTCCAGCCCGGAGCTCGGCTCGTCCAGGATCAGCAGGTCCCGCCGCCCGCGCAGCAACGCCCTGGCCAGCGCCAGCCGCTGCCACTGCCCGCCGGACAGCAGCACCCCCTCCGGCCGGTCGTAGTCGACGAACGTGCGGGACAGCAGGGTGTCGTACCGGCCGGGCAGGGCCAGCAGCGTGTCGTGGATGCCGGCCCACGTCGCCGGTTCCGCGAGCCGGGACGGGTCGGTGTCCAGGGTGGTGCGTCCGTCGGTGTCGCCGAGCGCGATGTTCTCCGCGGCCGTCAGCTCGTAGCACATGAAGTCCTGGAAGACGGCCGCCACCCGCCGGCGGAGGTCCTCGACGGGCAGGTCGCGCAGGTCGACGCCGTCCCAGCGGATCGTGCCGCGGGTCGGGTCGTACAGGCGGCACAGCAGCTTCACCAGGGTGCTCTTGCCCGAGCCGTTCTCGCCGACGACCGCGACCGCGCACCCGGGCGGGACGGCGACGCTGACGCCACGCAGCACCCACGGATGCTCGTCGCCATAGCGGAACCACACGTCGTCCAGGACGATCCCGGTCTCGCCGGCGACCGGTCCACCCACCGCCGGCGCCGCCCCGGCGTCCGGTGGGGTGGCCAGCAGCGAGCGGTAGTGGTCGAACAGCAGCCCGGCATGATGGGCCAGCGCGAGGTACTGCACGCCGCCCGACAGCGCGGCCTGCACACCGGCGACCGCGAGGATCACGGCGCCGACGTCGCCGGCGCTGAGACGGCCCGCGGCGGCCGCGACGAGGGTCCAGGCGACCGCGGCGCCGGCGAACAGAGCCGACAGCGCCGCGAGGGACACCTGGCTGCCGAGCTCGGCGCGGTCCATCCGGCGGTGCCCGGCGTTGACGGTCCGCAGTTCGGTGAGCATCCGGTGGCGCAGCAGGTCGCCGGCGCCGAACAGCCGCACCTCCTTGGCGGCGCTGAGGTCGGTGAGCAGGTCGGTGTAGAACAGCTCCCGCCGCTCGGCCGGGCTGAGGCTGAAGGTGAGCGCGGCCCGGCGCCGGCTCAGCCGCAGCTCCGCGACCAGCGCCGGGACGGCCGCGGCGACGAGACCGGCGGCCAGCCACGGCGAGACGACGACGAGCGCGCCGGCCATGCCGGCGATCGTCACGACGGCCTGGGCGACGCCGAGGACGCTGTCGACGACCTGGCTCGGGCCGCCGTTCCCGGCCTGTTCGGCCATCCGCAGCCGGTCCCGGAACGCCGGGTCCTCGAGGGTCCGCAGCAGCGTGAACCGGCCGACGGCCGCGTACAGGCGGTCCTTGGCGATGACGGCGACGGCGCGGCCGAGCTCCGCCTGGACATAGCGCAGCACGGGCGGGCCGAGCGCGGCGAGCAGCCCGGCGGCGGCGAGCGCGGCGGCGACGGGGAGC
>NZ_JBFAJA010000067.1:0-51229 GCF_040654975.1 Dactylosporangium sp. NPDC050588
CGGAGCGGCTCGGGCCGCTCATCAGCATGGCAGGTTCGGCTCAGGCCGACGCCTGCAGCGCAGCGGAAGGTGGCGGCATGAGCATCGATGTCTACAACCCGGCGACCGAGGAGGTCATCGGGTCCGTTCCGGAGACCGATTCGGTGGACCCGGCCGTTGCCGCCGCCCGGGCCGCCCTCGGGCCGTGGTCGGCGCTGCCACGCGCTGAGCGCGCCGCGCACCTCGCGGCGCTGCGCGACCTGCTCGTCGCGCACGCCGACGAGCTCGCCGGCATCATCACCGCGGAGATGGGCGCGCCGCTGGCCATCGCCCGCAAGGTGCAGGTGGGCCTGCCGATCGCGGTGCTGTCCTCGATGGTCGACCTGCTCAACCGCGACGAGTGCGAGGAGCGGATCGGCAACTCCCTCGTCGTGCGCGACCCGGTCGGGGTCGTCGCGGCGATCACCCCGTGGAACTACCCGCTGCACCAGACGGTCGCGAAGCTCGCCCCGGCCCTCGCCGCCGGCAACACCGTCGTGCACAAGCCGAGCGAGGTCGCGCCCCTGTCCGCGCTGCGGCTCGCCGAGCTGGTCCGCGAGGCGGGGCTGCCGTCGGGCGTGTACAACCTGGTCACCGGCTACGGCGACCCGACCGGGGCGGCCCTGGCGGGGCACGCCGGGGTGGATCTCGTGTCGTTCACCGGGTCGACGGGCGCCGGCCGTACCGTGGCCGCCCTCGCCGCGTCGCATCTCGCGCGGGTCTCGCTCGAGCTCGGCGGGAAGTCCGCCAACGTGATCCTGCCGGACGCCGACCTGGCCGCCGCGGTGAAGGTCGGCATCGGCAACTGCTACCTGAACTCCGGCCAGACCTGCACCGCCTGGACCCGCCTCCTCGTGCACGAGTCCCAGCACGACGAGGTGGTCGACCTGGCCGTCGCGGCCGCTTCGAAGTACACCGTCGGCGACCCCACCGACCCGGCGACCCGTCTCGGACCCCTCGCCTCCGCCGCCCAGCGCGACCGCGTGCGGTCCTACATCGCCCGTGGCGTCGCCGACGGTGCCCGGATGGCGCTGGGCGACGGCTCCGTGCCCGACGTCGGCTACTACGTGGCGCCGGTCGTCTTTGCCGACGTGGACCCCGCCTCCGTCATCGCGCAGGAGGAGATCTTCGGGCCGGTCCTGTCGATCATCCGGTACCGCGACGAGGACGACGCCGTCCGGATCGCCAACGGGACGCCGTACGGCCTGGCCGGCAGCGTCTGGTCGGGGTCCCCCGAGCGTGCGCTCGCGGTCGCCCGCCGCCTCCGGACCGGTCAGGTCGACGTCAACGGCGGCTCGTTCAACCCCCTCGCGCCGTTCGGCGGGATCGGGGACTCCGGATACGGGCGCGAGCTCGGCGTCCACGGCTTCGAGGAGTTCACGTCGGTGAAGGCGATCCAGCTGTGACGTCCGCGCTGGTACTGCGAGCGGTGGACGGTCCCGCCTCGGTCGAGGACGTCGTGCTGAACCCCGTCGGCCCGTCGCAGGTGCGGGTGCGCCTGGCGGCGGCCGGGGTCTGCCACTCCGATCTGTCCCTGGCCAACGGCACCCTCCGCCAGCCGTTCCCGGTGGTGCTCGGCCACGAGGGCGCCGGCGTCGTCGTGGAGGTCGGGTCCTCCGTCTCGGACATCTCGGTCGGCGACCACGTGGTGCTGAACTGGTCGCCGCCGTGCCGCTCCTGCTGGTTCTGTTCCGCCGGCGAGCCGTACCTGTGCTCGCACGCCGACGACGCCCGCGGGGTGCCCTACGCGCGCACCGCGCTCGGAGACGACCTCTACGCGGGCCTCGGCACCGGGGCGTTCGCCACCGAGACGGTCATCGGCGCGCACGCCTGCATCCCCGTGCCGGCCGACATCCCGCTCGAGGAGGCGGCCCTGCTCGGCTGCGCCGTCCTCACCGGCGTGGGGGCGGTCCTCAACTCCGCCCGGGTCCGTTCCGGGGAATCGGTCGTCGTGATCGGCCTCGGCGGCGTCGGCCTCGCGGCGCTGCAGGGCGCCCGCATCGCCGGTGCGTCCACGGTCATCGCCGTCGACGCGTCCCCGTCGAAGTCTTCGCTGGCGCTGTCGCTGGGCGCGACCCACTTCCTGACCCCCGGCCCGTCGCTGGCCAAGGAGGTCCGCGCGCTGACCTCCGGCCGGGGCGCCGACCACGCCATCGAGTGCGTCGGCCGCGCCACGACGATCCGCGCCGCCTGGTCCGTGACCCGCCGCGGCGGGCGCGCCACCGTGCTCGGCCTGGGCTCCAGCACCGACGAGGTGACGTTCAACGCCCTGGAGGTGGCGTACTTCGCCCGGACGCTCACCGGGTGCATGTACGGCAGCACCGACCCCGCCGTCGACGTGCCCGTGCTGCTGTCGCACTACCGCTCGGGGGCGCTGAACCTGGCCGCCCTCGTCACCGACCACGTCTCCCTGGCCGAGGTGCCGGCCGCCTTCGACCGCATGCGCTCCGGCGTCGGCGCCCGCACCCTCGTGCGTTTCTGAAGTTGCTCGTTTCCATCCGCCGCTGATGGTGCTCGTTGTCCATCCGCTGCTGATTGCCCGTTGTCCACAAGCGGGGTGTTGTCCACAGTTCGGCCGAGATCGTCGGACGGGACCGATGCGACTGAGGCAGCATCTCCGCCATGCATCGGTCCCGTTCGCAGCTCACCGCCGCGGTCGCGACGTGCCTTCTGTCATGCCTGGGCGTGCGGGCGGGTCACGGCGGCGGTCGTGCTCAGGATGACGTCGGCGACGAGCGCCGGGTTGTCGCTCATGGGGACGTGGCCGCAGCCGTCGAGGGCGACGTGGTGGGCGTCGGGGAGGCGTTCGCGGGCGACGCCGGCCTGGACCGGCAGGAAGATGCGGTCACGGGAGCCCCAGGCGACGGTGACCGGGACGTCGGGGCGGGCGGTGTAGGCGTAGGCGCGGCCGTGGCGGGCGACGGCGCCGAAGCCCTTGCCGCCGCGCAGGGCCAAGGTGTCGGCGAGGGCGCGTTCGGCAGTGAGGACGCTCGGGTCGCGCACCAGCCAGCCGAAGGAGAATGCCTTGCCGAAGCCGGTGCGGTAGAAGACCTTCAGCAGCGGCGTGGGGGTGAAGGCGCCGACGCGGTGGCCGCGCAGGATGCTCAGCGCGCGGCGCACCTGGGCGGGAGTGCAGAAGCCGGCGGGCGACAGGGCGGTCGCCGAGCGGGCGTGGCCGGCGGCGGCGAGCTCCAGGGCGATGGCACCGCCGAGGCTGTTTCCGGCGACGTGTGGCCGGTCCAGGCCCGTCTCGGCGAAGTACTCGGCCAGGGCCGCGACGGCGCTCGGCATGCCCTGGTTGTCGGCCGGGGCGGGCGAGCGGCCGAAGCCGGGCAGGTCGATCGCGATCACGTCGTGGTGCTCGGCGAGCAGGTCGATGACCGGCTCCCAGGCGCGCCAGTGGTGGCCGATGCCGTGGATGAGCACGAGCGGCTCACCGGTTCCCTTGCGGACACTGTGCAGGGACATGCCCACTCCTCCGCCGCGCTCCAGTGCGGTCATGCGGTCACCTCGTATGCCGTGACGTCGAAGCGCTTCATCCGCTGCCGGAAGCGCCAGGTGGACCCCGGCCACAGGGTGGAGTTGCGGCCGGTCGTGTCGATGTACCAGCTGCTGCACCCACCGGTCGCCCAGACCGTCTTCGCCATGCGGCGGTCGACGGCGGCGGTGAAGGCACCCTGCGCCTCCGCGCGCGGCTCGATGCTGCGCGCACGGTCCAGGGTCTTCAGGGCACCCAGGACGTATTCGATCTGGGCCTCGATCATCAGCACGACCGAGTTGTGGCCGAGGCCGGTGTTAGGGCCGAGCAGGAGAAAGAGGTTGGGGAAGCCGGCGACGGTGGTGCCGCGGTAGGCCTGCGGACTGCCCTGCCACACCTCGGCCAGGCTGCGGCCGTCGCGGCCACGGACACGTTCGGCGATGGGGAGGTCGGTGACGTGGAAGCCGGTACCGAAGATGATGGTGTCGACCTCGTGCTCGACGCCGTCGCGGGTGACGATCCCTTGTGGACGGACCTCCGCGATCGGCTCGGTCACCACGTCGACGTTGTCCCGGGTCAGCGACGGGTAGTAGGCGTTGGACTTGAGGACCCGCTTGCAGCCCATCGCGTAGTCCGGGGTCAGCTTGGCGCGCAGCGCCGGGTCGGTGACGGCGGAGCGCAGGTTGCGCAGCGCGATCCGTTGCGCGAGCCGCATCACGGGTGGGCGGAGGAAGCCGATGACCGTGGACTCGATCGCCCAGTAGACGATCATGCGCATCAGGCGCTGAGAGCCGGGGATCCGCTTGTACAGGGTGTGCTCCCAGCGACGCAGTGGGCGTTCGTTGCGCGGCATGACCCACGCGGCGGTGCGCTGGAAGAGGGTCAGGCGGGCGACGGCGGGCTGGATCGCCGGCACGAACTGGATCGCCGACGCCCCGGTGCCGATGACGGCGACCCTGCGGCCGGTCAGGTCGAGGTCGTGGTTCCAGCGGGAGGAGTGGAAGGTCTCGCCGCGGAAGGTCTCCAGGCCGGCGAGCTTCGGGACGACCGGCTCGTTGAGCGGGCCGCCGGCGCTGATCAGCACGTCGGCGGTCCACTCGCCGCGGGACGTCTCGATCCGCCAGTGCCCGGCGGCGGCGTCCCAGCACGCGAGCCGCACGTCGGTGTCGAAGCGGATGCTGGGCCGCAGCCCGAAGCGGTCCGCGCAGCTTCGCAGGTACTGCCAGATCTCGGGCTGCGGGGAGTACGTGCTGCTCCAGGTCGGATTCAGCGCGAAGGAGAACGAGTAGACGTGCGAGGGCACGTCGCACGCGCAGCCCGGGTAGGAGTTGTCGCGCCAGGTGCCGCCGAGGTCCGCCGCCCGTTCGAAGACGACGAAGTCGTCGTGGCCGCGCTGCTTGAGCCGGATCGCGGCGCCCAGGCCGCCGAAGCCCGCACCGACGATCGCGATCCTGACGTGCATGCAGCCTCCCTGGTACCGACTGGTACCAGGGAGGTTACCACCGGGTATCTTCGCGGGGAAGCTATCCGGTCACAGGCCGAGCAGGCGGTCGAGGAAGTCGCGGTACTGGCGCACCGCCGCCCGCAGCCGCTCCGTGTCCTCGCTGCCCTCGTGCTGCCAGGCGCTCAGCTGCGCCCGCTGCGACTCGAGGGCGCCGGTGACGGCCGCGACCGCCTCGGTGACGAGCTGGTCGGCCTCGCCGGCGACGGACCGCGGGTCGTCGATGAAGCGCAGCTGCAGCTCGCGCCACCGTTCGCGCAGGCCGTCGGCGGCGCCTTCGGCCCAGATCGCCCCGACCGGCACCGTCTCGACCGCCCCGGGCCGCAGGTCCTGCCCGGCCCCGCCCTCCGCGCCGGTGGTGTCGCCGTTCGCCGCTCCGGCCGGCACGGGGACCGCGACGACGTCGCCGGCGTCGAGCGCCTCGCCGCCTTCGAGCGCTTCGCTGCTGGTGCCGTCCTCGCCGGCAGTGACAGGCTCGTCGGTCAGGACCGGCCCGGCGAGGGTGCCGTCCCGGCGGTCGTCCGCGGTGTCAGCATCGGTGTCGTCTGCGACATCGACGTCCGCATCGTCGTCGGCACGGTTGCCCGTTGCCGCATCATCGGACGCGTCGTCGGCGTGGGTGAAGGCGGACGCGTTGTCGGCCCGCGCGTTGGTGGGCGCGTCGTCGAGGCGTCCGTCGGTGTGGGCGTCGCGCGTGTCGGAGGCGTTGTCGTCGGTGTGGGCGTCCGTCAGGACGGCGGTGTCGGCGTAACGCGTGCCGGAAGCTTCGTCGTCGGTGCGGTCGTCCGCGAGGACGGCGGTGTGGTCGCCGGTGCGGGTGTCCAGCTGATCCTCCGGCAGGGAGCCGGCCCGGAGCTGGGTCGCGTGGTCCGCGGCCCACGCACGGTCCTCGGCGTCCTCCTCGGCGGCGGCCTCCTCCTCGTCGCGCTCGTCGGCGCGCGACTCGATGTCCGCGGGGACGAAGTCGGCGTCGCCCCGGGCCTCGTCCTCGTCACGGGCCGCGATCTCCTCGGCCGTCTCGTCACGGGTGGGGTTGCCGGTGTCCGTCGCGCCGCCGGCCCAGTCACCACTCCGATCGTCTGTCCGGTCGCCGGAGCCGTCATCAGCCCGGTCGTCGGAGCGCTCGCCGGTCCAGTCGGCGGAGCCATCGTCGGAGTGGTCGACGGAGCCGTCGTCAGCGGAGCCGCCGTCGGCCCGGGTGCCGGAACGTTCGTCGGCCAGAGTGTCGTCCAAGCGCGCGTCGTCGGCACGGTCCCCCGCCCAGTCGTCGGGACCACCTTCGGCCTGAGTGGCGTCCGAACGCTCGTCGCCGGAACGGTCCCCCGCCCAGTCGTCGGAGCCACCTTCGGCCTGAGTGGCGTCCGAACGCTCGTCGGCGGCACGGTTCCCCGTCCAGTCGTCGGAGCCGCCGTCGGACAGGGTGTCGGCCGAACGGTTGCCGTCGGCGCGGTCCTCGGCGCGCTCTTCTTCCAGGGCCTGGTCGTGGTCGACGAGTTTGACGTCGTCGCGGTCGGCGATGCCGTCGTGGTCGGCGTCGGTCAGGGCGGACCCCGAGGCGTAGGTTCCCGCTGGGTACGTCTCGCCTTCTCGCGCGTCGTCGGTGCGGGCGTCGGCGTCGTGGACGACGCCGGTCTCGTGGTCGGTGTGAGCGGCGCCCACGGCGGTGTCGTCGGTGCTGTCGTCGGAGGGGTGGCGGGGGCCGGGCACGTGCGTCTCGTCGAGGTTGCCGCGTTGATCCTGCATCGGGGGTTCCTTTCCCGGCCCTACGACCGGCGGCTGGTGTCGCGGGAAACGTCCTCGGGGTCGCGCTGCCCGGGCACGTCGGTGTCGCGGACGGCGGAAGCGTCAGCCGCATCGTCGGCACGGGCGGCGCCGGCACGGACATGGTCGGCACGGGCGTCGTCAGCGTGGACCGCATTGGCACGGACACCGTCAGCACGGACACCGTCAGCACGGCCATCGTCGGCGCGGAGGCCGTCGGCACGGCCATCGTCGGCGCGGACACCGTCAGCACGGACGTCATCGGCGCGGGCCGCATGAGCAGCGCGGGCGTCGTCGGCGCGGACGTCGGCGGAGGCGGCAGCGCTGGAGGTAGCCGCGCCGGATGTAGCACTGCTGGAGGTAGCAGCGCCGGAGGGGGCCGCGGATGACGGGGTGGCACCGGGGGTGGCGTCGACGCCGAGCAGGTCCGAGAAGAGGGTGCGGTAGTGGACGACGGCCTGGCGCAGTTGTTCGGTGGTGGCCTCGCCGCGGTCGCTGAGGTCGCTGATCTCGTGCGCGTCGCGGTAGTGGCCGAGGGTGCGCGCGTGCTCGACGGAAAGGTGGGCGACCTGCTCCTCGTACTCGCCGGTCGGGTAGCCGCGCTCGGCGACGAGCTCGGTGACGAGGGCGTCGGCGTCGCGGACGGCGCCGGCGGGGTCGTCGAGGAAGCGGGCCTGGATCTCGGTCCACGCGGTGGTGTATCGGGTGCGCGCCTCCGGGGTGAGCTCGCGCAGCTCCAGCTCGGCGTGGCGGCGCTCCCGCTCGCGGAGCTCCCGTTCGGCGGCGGCGCGGCTGTCACCCTCGGCGACGGCCCGGTCGTACTCGGGGCCGAACCGGTGCTGCAGCGCCCGCCGCCGGGTGACGAACCAGATGCCGTAACCGATCGCCGCGATCACCAGGAGCACGACGATCGTGATGAGAACTTGGGTGGTTGTCATGGCGGTCCTCCTTCACAGGAGGTATGCCCGCCAGACAGTGCGTATCAAACGAAACCAGTAACTATGGACCGACGAGGTGCGTCAGGAAGTCGCGGTAACCGTGGACCGCCGCGCGCAGTTGCTCGGTGTCGTCCCGGCCGCTGGCGCGCCAGGTGCTGAGCTGGTCCTTGCGGGCGTTCAGCGACGCGGTCACCCCGGCGAGCGCGTCGTCGACGAGGCGCTCCGCCTCGCCCGCCGCGGTCTGCGGGTCGTCGACGAACCGCAGCTGCAGCTCCTGCCAGCGGGCCCGGACCTCGTACGCGTGACCCTCCGACGTCAGGGAGGACGCGGACGAGTAGTAGGAGCCGGGCGCCGGCACGGAGGACATCGGCGACGGCATCGCGGGGACGCCGGCCGCGGCGCCGTAGGCGGCCCCGTACGCGGGCATCTGCGCGCCGTTGACGGGCATGCCGTTGCCGTTCGCGGAGGGCATGCCGGGCATCGCGCCGGGCATGGCGACCCCGGGCATGCCGGTGCCGGGCACCGCCGCTCCGGGCATCGCGGCGCCGGGCATCGCGGCGGCAGGCATGCCGGTGCCGGGCATCGCGGCTCCGGGTGTCGCGGCCACGGGCGGGCGGGGGGTGGGCGGGGCCGACGAGGCCGCCGTCTCCTCCTCTTCCTCCTCCTTGCCGCCGCGCAGCAGGATCCAGCCGCCGACCGCCAGGGCCAGCACGACCAGGCCGATCGTGATCGTCGTCGAGTTCATGTGGACCCCCTAGAGGCCGAGGATGCGGTCGAGGAACTCGCGGTAGTCGCGCAGCGAGGCGCGCAGGTTCTCGGTGTCGAGGCCGCGGGCGGCCCGCTGCTGGTGCAGCTGGCTGCGCCGGGCGTCCAGGGAGGTGGTCAGGGAGCTGACCGCCTCCTGGACGAGCCGTTCGGCCTCCGCGGCGACCAGGTGCGGGTCGTCGAGGAACTTGGCCTGCAGCTCCTGCCACTTGCCGCGGATACGGTGCCGGTCGCTGTCGTTCCAGAGGGTCGCCAGGGCCGCGGCGGGTGTCCCGCCGGTGTTCGCGCGGAACGGCACGCCGTTGGTCTGCCCGCCGGCCGAGGCGGCGGAACCGCTGGTCTGCCCGGCGGCACCGCTGATCTGCCCGGCCGCACCGCTGGTCGGCCCGGACGGGGAGGAGGTCTGCCCGGTCGAGGTGGAGGGTGGCGCGGGCGCCGGCGGCTCGTCGTCAGGCTGAGGCGCCAGCTCCGGCACCGACTCGTCGGCTTCAGGTTGCATTGCGAGGTCCTACCCAGGCCCACGGAACAAAACCAGGAAAGCGTCAGACCAGGAACACATCCGGCGCCAGGTCTGATCGCGCGATGTCGGTGTTCAGGGCGATGATGTCACCCAGGGAGCGGCGGAAGTCCACCCCGTACAGGGGTCTTCAAGTCTGTCTTAAGGCTTGCAGCGACCGACATGTCGGAAATGTCCGGGATACGAGCGCCATCGATGCGTGACCGCTACCACCCTTGAGGGGTTTCGCAAGCCGACCGCAAGTGGCCGCCAAGTGGTGCCCGGCAGAGTGCTCACCATGACGACGAACCGCAGCATCTGGGCCGGCCCGACCTTCACGACCACCGCCACGGTGTCAACCCCGCACTTGGACCATGGCAAAACTGCCGCTGGTGCGCCATGACGCGGGTAGCTTCGCCGCGACGCCCGCGGCCAACCCGGCGACCACGTCCGACTTCACCGTTCGCAGGGCCGCGACCGGCCCGGGAAAGTATGCGGTAAGACCCGAGAACGACGTCTCCGGCGCCCAGTCGCGATCGCCCACCAGGCGCCGGTAGTTCAGATCCCCCTTGAGGATGGTCAGCGTCGCCGCCCCGAAGCGGGCGGCGAGGCCGGCGGGCATCTCCGGAAACTCCAGCGGCGCGCAGTAGAACGGGTCGGTGACGAGCTCCAGGCTCCCGGCCCGCAGCGCCTCCCACAGCCGCCCCCCGATCTCGCTGCCGTCGCCGAAGCGCCGCAGCTCCGCCAGGACGTCCGCGGTGAGCGCGTCGGAGACGAAGTACGGCGCGGGCTTGACGTGCAGCTCGACGCGGGCGGCCCGGCCGGTGCGCAGCAGGAAGTCGATGAGCACCAGGTCCGGCAGCAGCTCCCGGCCCGCGTTGTCGGCGACCACGCAGACGGTGCCGCCGCCACTTGCAAGCCCCTTCCAGAGCCGCTCGGTGTCGTCCGCCACGAGCTCGGCCCGCATGTCGGCGAGTCCGTGCGCGAGCTGGAACCCCAGATCGGCCCGGTTGCCCCACAGCGCCGCCGCCACCAGCGCCGCGGCCTGGTCGTCCTCCGGCAGGGCCTGCAACGCGTCGAGCGCCGCGAGCTCCGCCGGACCCGGCAGGTCAGCGGCCTTCTGCGGCCCGAACGGGTCGATCCCCTGCCACGGCCCGGGCTCGTGGTAGCCGGTCGCGTGCAGCAGCCGCCGGTAGAAGTAGTTCTCCGCCCACAGGAACGGCACCTCGAACATCGACCGCCCGAAGTACGGCTCGCCCCACCGGTCCCAGTCCTTGCAGTCGTGGGCGTCGCGCGGCAGCGGGGTCACCGTGGGGTCCTGCAAGATCCTTGCAAGCGCGTCCCGGACCGGCGTGGCGAAGGGGAAGTCCGCGAGGACCCTGGCCACGATGGCCGGGTGGCGGTCCCGCAGGACGGCGGCGGCGAACGACGCGGGGTCGGCCCCGGTGATCCGAGGCGGCGCAACGGGCGGCGTGACGGGCATGGTGCGAGTATCACCCGTAGACTCACGCCCATGGACGACATCGTGTTCTACGGCCTCATCGTGATCGGCGGGCTGCTGCTGGTCGCCATGCTGGTCACCGCGATCGTCCTCGCCACCCGCGTCTGGAAGACCGGGAAATACCTGCAGGCGATGGGCGCGGGCGGCAAGTTCGCGTTCTGGGGCGCGATCATCTACACCATCTCCCCGGTCGACCTGCTGCCCGACCCGATCTACCTCGACGACGTCGGTGTGCTGGGCGCGGCCCTGATCTACCTGACCCGCCTGGCGGCGAAGCACCGGGAGCGCCCGCAGCAGAAGGTCCGCTGACACCGGCAATCACCCCATACGACTCTTTGTGCGGCGCCGCGCCGCGAGTCCTCGATCCGACCGTTACCAATCCACGTCGGTCGATACGCTGCCCTCCCCCTTCCCAGGATGGAGGCAACGTATGAGGTTCAGACGACTGACGGGCGCCGTCGCCGTCATGCTCGCCGCCGCGCTCACCGGCGCCCTCGGCGCCGCCAGGCCTGCCGCCGCGCTGCTGCCCGACGCGTTCGGGTTCGCGCTGTGGTCGGGCGGCGTGGTGTCGCAGCAGTGGCCGGCCGCGACCACCGTCAGCCCCAGCGGGGTCGGCCGGTGGCTGGTCAAGTTCCCCGGCATCGCCACCGCCGGCGGCGTCGTGCACGTGACCGCCGTGCACGACGGGTTCGCCACCCCACCTGGCCGCTGGTGCCAGGCCGAGGCGTGGGGCCCCTCCGGCCCGGACGAGCTCGTCATGGTCAGCTGCTACCGCCCCGGCGGGATCCTCGACTCGCAGCCCGGCTTCTCCGTGCAGTTCGCCCGCAGCTCCGGCGTCTTCGCCGCCTCCCGCTTCGGCTACGTGGACGCGAACAGCGCCGGCGGGATCATCACCCAGTACAACACGACCGGTGCCGCCAACACCGTCACCAACGCCGGCCCCGGCCTCTACTCGGTCGGGCTGACCGGCCTCGGCACCGCCGGCCCGCAGGCCGGCAACGTCCAGGTCACCGCCGTCAACCCCACCGCCGGCGCCAGGTGCAAGGTCGCCAGCTGGCAGTCCTCCGCCAACGGCCAGTTCTTCCGCGTCTACTGCTTCAGCTCCGCCGGCGTGCCGACCAACACCCGCTTCACGCTCACCTGGACCTACCAGCGCGCCCTGTACGGCGGCGCCTCCCCGCCCTACCGGTTCGGCTACCTCTGGAACACCCCGCCGCTGGGCCCGCCCCTGACGAACTTCAACTCCGCCGGCGGCGGTGGCACCCTGGCCGGCGGTCCCCCGATCTGGACCGTCACGTTCGCCTCGATCGCCGCCCCGCCCGGCAACGTCCAGGTCACCGCGTTCGGCACCACGCCGGACTTCTGCGGCCTGCACTCGCCGTGGACCCCCGGCGCCGGCGCGCTCGGCATCCGCGTCAGCTGCTTCACCAACGCCGGCGCCCCCGTCAACAGCGGCTTCACCGTCGAGTACTCGTCCCGCTTCTGAGGACCTATCTGAGGACCTATCTAAGGAGCAAGCCGAGGAGCAACCTGAGGAGCGATCTGAGGGGCGGCCGCTGAGGTACACTCTCCGCATGCGTATCAGGCGTTTCGTTGCCGCGGCCGCGCGAGCTCACCGCTCGCCGGACGCTGCTGCCTGATCTTTCCTCCAGTTCAGCCGGCGACCGGAAACGGTTCGCCGGCTGTTTCTGTATGCGCTGCCGGGTCCCGTCCTCCGGTCCGTTCCCCGAAGGGCCCACCCATGGACACCCGCCAGATCGTCAGCACGTTCCTCGACTTCTACCACGAGCGCGGCCACGAGCTCCTCGGCGACGCGACGCTCATCCCGCCGCAGGACGACCCGGTCCTGTTCACGAGCGCGGGCATGCACCCGCTCACGCCGTACATCGAGGGGAAACGGCATCCGCTCGGCCGCCGCCTCACCGGGGTGCAGCGATGCCTGCGCACCACGGACCTCGACGAGGTCGGCGACGACACGCATCTCACGGTGTTCCAGATGCTGGGCTCCTGGTCGCTCGGCGACTACGGCGGCGACCAGAGCCTGCGCTGGGGTTTCGAGCTGCTCCGCGACGGGTTCCAGCTGCCGGTCGAGCGGCTGCACGTCACGGTGTACGAAGAAGACCCGCGCTCGCTGGACACGTGGCGCCAGCTGGGCGTACCGGCGGAACAACTCGGCGACGAGAACTGGTGGTCCAACGGTCCGACCGGCCCGTGCGGCCCCGACTCCGAGATCTTCGTGTGGACCGGCGACGGCCCGCCCACCGGTACACCATCCACCGACGACAACTGGGTCGAGGTGTGGAACCACGTCATGATGCGCCACCGCCGCCACCCCGACGGCAGCCTGAGCCCGCTCGAGCAGCCCGGCGTCGACACCGGCATGGGCCTGGAGCGCATGTCCATGGTCCTGCAGGGCCGCTCGTCGGTCTTCGACACCGACGTCTTCGAGCCGTGGACCCGCACGGTGTCGTCCCTGTGGACCCCGTCCCGGCTCGTCTGCGACCACCTGCGCTCGTCCGCGGTCGTGATCGGCGACGGCGTCCACCCCTCCAACACCGGCCGCGGCTACGTCCTGCGCCGCCTCATCCGCCGCACCCTCACCGAGCTCTGGCGCGACGACCCCTCCCGCACCCTCGGCGACCTGCCCGTCGAGCCACTCGGCGAGACCGTGTCCCAGTTCTCGCAGCGGGTCGACCCTCTCTATGTTCATGACGTCCTGGTGTACGAGGAACGCCGCTTCCAGGCGCTCCTGCGTCGCGGCCGCCCCCTCGTCCAGCGGCTCCTGCTCCGGGGCCCTCTCACCGACGACGACTTCCACTACCTGCACGACACCCACGGCATCCCCCGCGACCTCGTCGAGGAGGTCCTCACTGCGGCGTAGTTCAGGCGAGCGTCAGGGTCAGCGTCGCGGCGTAGGTCCCCGGCAGCGTGCTGTCGGGGACGGCGAGGATCAGGGTGGCGAAGCAGTGGAACGTGCCCGCGCTGCCGCCCGCCGGCGCCGCGCACAGGGTGGCCCCACCGGCCAGCCCGCCGGAGCCGGGCACCACCCGTACACCTGCCGCGGCGTGACCGGAGCCGCCTCCGTCTTCCGCGGCGGGGTCCCACCCCAGCTGCGCGCCGGGGATGGTCGCGTCCGTCCGGGCGCTGTGCACGAAGTCCTCGACCTGCGCGGTCACGTTCCAGCCCGGGTCGGTGCCGCGCAGGTCCGTGACCGTGACGGCCGGCAGCCCGCCGATCGCCTCGCCGCCGACGCTGCCGCCGGTGAGCACCGCGACATCGTCCTCGACAGCGAGGGAGAACACGCCGGTCGCGACGTCGGCGTCGACCGTCTGCGCGTGCGGCGCGGCCGGGCTCGCGGTCACGCACTGCGTGCCGCTCGCCTGGTTGTCGCACTCCGGCGGCTGCGGGGCCGTCGCCAGCAACGTGTCGGTGCCGTCGGCGGCGAACGTCGGGTTCTCGCAGCCCGCGAGCGGGTCGGCGCGGGTGACGGCCCCGGGGATCCGCTGCAGCTGCTCGAGCCCCGGCCGCACCAGGTTCACCGGCAGCGGCGCGAAGCCGAGGAGGTCGACGTCGCGCTGCCCGCGGCACAGCGCGTGCCGGCCGAACTCGCTCAACGTGAGGCCGCGCGCCACGGTGAAGCCGTCCTCGCGCACCACGGGCCTGATCGCCCGCGCCGGCAGCCTGATCGCGGGGTTCTCGGCCGTGACCCGCGGGTCGTCCCACCGCGTGATGTCACCGGTGAAGATCCCGGTGATCGTCCCGCTGGACAGCCGCAGGTCCGTGACCCGCCGGCCGTCGACGGTCAGGTTGTACACGAACGCGAGCCCGCCGCCCGCCACCGGCACGTACGCGAACGGCCGCGCCGGCGCCTGGTCCACCCCGTCGAACCCGTACGGCGTCTCCGACACCGCGAAGTCGACGACCCCGGCGGCGAACTGCTGCCGCCCGATGGTGCTGCCCACGTCGGCGTAGCCGGCGCGCGGCGCCGCCTGCAGGATCCACGTCCTGACCGCCGGCTGGGCCCAGGTCGACCCGGCCCCGAAGACCGGCGCACCCACCACCTCGGCCCGCGCGCTCCCCGGCCCGGCAACCGCACCGGCCACGACGGCAAGCATGACCAGCCCCCGGATCTTCATGCCCGGACGCTGCACCCGCCCGTCGAGGAACCGGTCACCCCCACACGTCCGCCGGACATGCAGCACCCGAACTCCCCGTGACCCACCTTCTGATCAATCGTCGGGTAGGTTCTGCGGCTGTGAACACGGACGAGCTTGAGACGCAGTGGACCGTGGCAGCACGGAACGTGTACGCGCAGCGAGCAGAAGCCCTCATCGCCGAGATCCGTCGTCACGTCGAGGCCACCTTGCAACGACAGGGACGCCAGGCCGAATGGCAGGCATACGCCGAGTCCGTGCAACGACTCGGATCGACGGCGAATGCCTTCAACGACGCGGAGTTCGACCTGTGCGGATCGTTCCCGTTCTCCTTCGCGGGCGTCGACGAGCGCAGCGACTGGGATGAGGGCGAGGCCACTGAAGACGACGAGCCGAAACCGGTCCTGTCCGTACTGGCCCGATGGGACTACCGCATCACCGACCCCGATACCGTGATCACAGTCGGCCGTGCCGCGTACCTAACGGCATGGCCGGGCGACACCGAGGAAGACGCCCGCATCCGAGTGCCCGATGTGGTCCGCGCCGCGGCCGAGATCATGCACGCACATGGCTTGGCAAGCCTTGCGGAGACGGCCGGCCTCGAATCCGATCGCGACATCACGACAATCGTCACGCACGACGGCGAGGCCGATGAGGCATTCCATGAGGATCCCTTCGCCATCGTTCGCGGCGAGAACGACGCCTGATCTAGAGGCAACGCCTTGACCCTGTGACCGTCCCGACCCCGCTACTCCCAGACGAGTCGGTCTGCCCAGGATGTGTCGCCTCGGGCGTACCACTGGAACGCCTCGATCGCGTCGTCGACTTCCCATACCGTCGTGACACCGCCGCGGTCCGTGTCCGGGTCGGTGTGTTCCAGCACGTACCACCCATTCGCACCCGGGGGCTGCTGGCGGAGCTCGACCTGCAGGTACCGGCCGTCGCCCCACCACAGCATCGCGAAGTGGTTGGCGGCGGACAGCCGCCGCAGGGTCGCCGCGATGTGCCTCGGGGTGGGGTTGACGGACCGGGCACCGTCGCAGGACACCAGCAACAGACGTGTGCCGGTGCGGACGTAGTCCGGGATGCTCGTGGCGCCGGTCCGTGGGGCGTGGCAGACCAGCTCGTGACGCCCGGCCATCTCATGCACGAAGCGGACCGTCTCGCCGGCGTCATCCGAGACGATCGTCATGAAGACCGACACGGGCGTCGTGGTGATGTCCGTGGCCCACGGTTCGTACCGAACGCCCTCGCCGGCGGGGCCATCCGAAGGGAGACCGTCGGTCAGCTCCTTGTAGAACGCCCACGCGCGCGGATGCGTCGGCGGGATGTCCTCGACGGCTTCGGTGCGGAGGCTCTCGTACCGGTCGGCCGCCCGCTCGTCGGTGATCGGTGCGGCCTCGAACCAGACGCCCAGCTCGATGCTCATCGGGTCTCCCACGCCGCGCAGTGTCCGCCGAACCTGGCCCATCGCGCGAGGCCCGCACCATGAGCGGCCGAGCTGGAGGGTCTGACCGCCCGGTGGGAGGAAGCGGCCGTACTGCCAGACGTTGAGCGGACTCGGCCAGGCCGTGAGGGAGGCGGTGGCGTTGGTCGGGCGCTGCTGCCTGGGCTTGGAGTGCGGGGGCGGGGTTACGGTTGAGGGGTGTCCACGCTGACGCAGGTTCTGATCTATCTGCTGGCCCTGGTGGTCCTGGTCTGGGTCGCGGTCAAGGTCAGTCGGGTGTCGCGGCAGCGGGGGTACCGGTTCGGACGGGACGTGGTCGTGCGGTGCCGGGATGGGCACCTGTTCATGACGACGTGGGTGCCGATGATGTCGGTGAAGGCGATCCGCCTCGGGCTCGTGCGGATCCAGCGCTGCCCGGTCGGGGACCATGTCGTCGCGGTGCGGTTGATGCGGGACGAGGAGTTGACGGCCGCCGAGCGGCTGGAGGCGCGCCGGCACCGCGACGGCGGCGTCCCCTAGCGGATCCGGCGCGCAGGGCCGCGGGGTGCGGCCCTGCGCGGGACGGTCAGGACGGGTCGTAGGCCAGGTTCGGGCGGAGCCAGCGCTCGACCTCTTCGACGGGGAGGTTGCGGCGGGTGGCGTAGTCCTCGATCTGGTCGCGGTTGACCCGGCCCACGGTGAAGTAGCGGGAGTCGGGGTGGGCGAAGATCAGGCCGCTGACCGCGGCGGCCGGGGTCATGGCGAAGGACTCGGTGAGGGCCAGGCCCAGCTTGCCGGCCTCGAGGAGGTCGAACAGGGCCTGCTTGAGGGAGTGGTCGGGGCTGGCCGGGTAGCCGAGGGCGGGGCGGATGCCGCGGAAGCGCTCGGCGTGCAGGTCCTCCAGGGCGGGCTGGGCGTCGGGCTCGAACCAGGCGCGGCGGGCCTCCAGATGGATCCACTCGGCGAAGGCCTCGGCGAGGCGGTCGGCCAGGGCCTTCACCAGGATGGCGCGGTAGTCGTCGTTGTCGGCCTCGTACCGGGCGGCGAGCTCCTCGGCGCCGTGGATGGCGACGGCGAAGCCGCCCAGGTGGTCGGGGAACGCTTCCGACGCAGTGGCGGGGGCGATGTAGTCGGCGAGGCAGCGGTTCTCGCGGCCGTCGGGCTTCTCCGTCTGCTGGCGCAGCATCGGGAACTTCACGCCGTTGTCCAGGACGATGTCGTCGCCCACGGAGGCGGCGGGCCAGAAGCCGTAGGCGCCGCGCGCGGAGAGGGTGCCGTTGGCGATGATCTCGTCGAGCAGGGTGTTGCCCTCGGCGAAGAGCTCGGCGGCGACGGGCTGGTCGAGGATCGCGGGGTACTTGCCCTTCAGCTCCCACGCGAGGAAGAAGAACTGCCAGTCGATCATCTCGCGGAGGACCTGCAGGGGCGGCTCGACGACCCGTACACCCGTGAAGTCCGGGGTGGGGATGGCGTCGAACGACACGTCCGAGGCGTTGGCCCGGGCCTGCGCGAGGGTGAGCAGCGCGGTGTGGCGGCGCTCGGCGTGCTGGCGGCGCAGGCGCTCCTGCTCCTCGCGGTTGTCGGCGGTGAGCTGCTCGACCCGGTCCGCGTCCAGCAGGCCGGCGACGACCCCGACGACCCGCGAGGCGTCCTGCACGTGGACGGTGTTGCCGTCGTACGCCGGAGCCACCCGCACCGCCGTGTGCTGGCGCGACGTGGTGGCGCCGCCGATGAGCAGGGGCAGCTTCAGGCCACGGCGCTGCATCTCGGCGGCGACGGCGACCATCTCGTCCAGCGACGGCGTGATGAGGCCGGACAGGCCGATCGCGTCGGCGCCCTCGGCGACCGCGGTGTCCAGGATCTTCGCCGCCGGGACCATGACGCCGAGGTCGATGACCTCGTAGTTGTTGCAGCCGAGGACGACGCCGACGATGTTCTTGCCGATGTCGTGGACGTCGCCCTTGACGGTCGCCATGACGACCTTGCCCTGGCCGCTGCGGCCCTGAGGACGAGAAACCGCGCCCTCAGTGGCACCCGCGGCGAGCGCCGCGGCGCGGGCGGCCTCCTTCTCGGCCTCCATGAACGGCTCGAGGTAGGCGACGGAGCGCTTCATCACGCGGGCGCTCTTCACCACCTGCGGCAGGAACATCTTGCCGCTGCCGAAGAGGTCGCCGACGACCTTCATGCCGTCCATCAGCGGGCCCTCGATGACCTCCAGGGGACGGCTGGCGGCGAGACGCGCCTCCTCGGTGTCCTCCTCGATGAAGTCCACGATGCCGTGCACGAGCGCGTGCGACAGTCGCTCGTTGACCGGGGCCTCGCGCCACGACAGGTCGACGACCCGGGAGGTGCCGGGGCCGCTGACCGTGCCGGCGAACGTGACGAGCCGGTCGGTGGCGTCCTCGCGCCGGTCGAACAGGACGTCCTCGACGAGCTCGAGCAGGTCGGCGGGGATGTCGGCGTAGACGGCGAGCTGGCCGGCGTTGACGATGCCCATGTCGAGGCCGGCCCGGACGGCGTGCAGCAGGAACGCGGAGTGCATCGCCTCGCGCACGACGTCGTTGCCGCGGAAGGAGAATGACAGGTTCGAGATGCCGCCGCTGGTACGGACGCCGGGGCAGCGCTGCTTGATCAGCGGCAGCGCGTCGATGAAGGCCTTCGCGTAGCCGTTGTGCTCCGCGATGCCGGTGGCGACGGCGAGCACGTTCGGGTCGAAGATGATGTCCTCGGGCGCGAAGCCGGCCTTGTGCACCAGCAGGTCGTAGGCCCGGCCACAGATTTCCACTTTACGAGCAGTGGTGTCGGCCTGGCCGAGCTCGTCGAACGCCATGACGACCACGCCGGCGCCGTAGGAGCGGATGATCCGCGCCTGCTCCAGGAACGGCTCCTCGCCCTCCTTGAGGCTGATCGAGTTGACGACGCCCTTGCCCTGCACGCACTTCAGGCCGGCCTCGAGCACGCTCCAGCGCGAGCTGTCGATCATGATCGGGATGCGGGCGACCTCGGGCTCGGTGGCGATGAGGTTCAGGAACGTGGTCATCGCCTGCTCGCTGTCGAGCAGGTCGGCGTCCATGTTGACGTCGAGGAGGTTGGCGCCGCCGCGGACCTGCTCCAGGGCGACGTCGACCGCGCCCTGGTGGTCGTCGGACTCGATGAGCCGGCGGAAGCGCTTCGAACCGGTGACGTTGGTCCGCTCGCCGATCATGACGAAGCCGGTGTCGGGACCGATCTCGAACGGCTCCAGGCCGCTGAACCGGGTCGCCGGGGCGAGCTTCGGGACCTGCCGCGGGGCCATCCCTCGGACCGCCTCGGCGATCTTGCCGATGTGGGCGGGTGACGTACCGCAGCAGCCGCCGACGACGTTGACCAGCTTGTCGGACACGAAGCCGGCGAGCAGGCTCCCGGTCTCGGCGGGGGTCTGGTCATAACCGCCGAACGCGTTGGGCAGGCCCGCGTTGGGGTGCGCCGCGACATACGTGCCGGCGAGGCGGGCCAGGTCGGCGACGTGCGGGCGCATCTCCGTCGCGCCGAGCGAGCAGTTGACGCCGACGATCAGCGGGTGGGCGTGCTCGACGGAGCGCCAGAACGCCTCGACGGTCTGCCCGGACAGCGTCCGGCCACTCAGGTCGACGATCGTGACCGAGATCCACAGCGGCAGGTGCGGCGCGACGTCGCGGGCCGCGGCGACGGCCGCCTTCACGTTGAGCGTGTCGAAGATGGTCTCGATGAGCAGCAGGTCCACGCCGCCCTCGGCGAGCGCGCTGATCTGCTCCGCGTACGTGGCGCGGACCGTGTCGAACGTCACTGCCCGGTAGGACGGGTCCTCGACCTTCGGCGACAGCGACAGCGTGACGTTCAGCGGGCCGACCGACCCGGCGACGAACCGCGGCCGGTCCGGCGTGGAGAACTCGTCCGCCGCCTGGCGCGCCAGCCGGGCGCCCTGCACGTTCATGTCGCGGACCAGCGACTCCAGGCCGTAGTCGGCCTGGGCGATGCTGGTGGCGGTAAAGGTGTTGGTGGTGGTGATGTCGGCGCCGGCGGCCAGGTATTGCCGGTGGACGTCGAGGATCACGTCGGGGCGGGTCAGGATCAGCAGGTCCGGGTCGCCCGTGACGTCCTTCGGGTGGTCCGGGGCGATCAGATCCGCACGGTAGTCGGCGGGAGTGAGGCCGGCGGCCTGCAGCATGGTGCCCCATGCGCCGTCGAGCACGACCACCCGCTCGTCGAGGAGCTTGCGCAGATCTGCGATCGCCATGGGATCCACCTTCCGTGGGTCAGACGGAAGGCGCCCTTGCAGACAGTGATTCCAGGTCGAGCGTGGCGGATCGTCGATGATCCGTTGCAGCGCCTCTCGCCCCGATCCCAGATTCTAGCCTGTTACCGTGGTTCGCCGTCACGCAGTCGAGCTTGGATTGAGCTTGGACCTGGCCGCATCGACCGTCCCGATGTGGCTGACGATCCCGACCTGATCAGGAGTCCCGTCATGAGCGCGCAAAGTTCGGAATCGATCGCGGTCAACGCCGCCCTTGACGTGGTGCGGGCCGTCGAGCCGCGGATCGCGGACGCCATCGCCGGCGAGCTGACCGCCCAGCGCGAGTCGCTCAAGCTCATCGCCAGTGAGAACTACGCCTCACCCGCGACGCTTCTCGCAATGGGCAACTGGCTCAGCGACAAGTACGCCGAAGGCACTGTCGGCCGCCGCTTCTACGCCGGATGCCAGCAGGTCGACACCGTCGAGTCGATCGCCGCTGAGCACGCCCGGGAACTGTTCGGCGCGTCACACGCCTATGTCCAACCACATTCTGGGATCGACGCGAACCTCGTCGCCTTCTGGGCGGTCCTGGCGCAGAAGGTCGAGGCGCCGTTCCTGCGCGAGAAGTCCGTCCGCCAGGTCAACGACCTCACCGAGAGTGACTGGGCACAGCTGCGGCACGACTTCGGCGACCAGCGGATGCTCGGCATGTCCCTGGACGCCGGCGGGCACCTGACCCACGGCTTCCGGCCCAACATCTCCGGCAAGATGTTCCACCAGCGCAGCTACGGCACCAACCCGGAGACGGGCCTGCTGGACTACGACGCGCTGCGGGAGACCGCCCGCGAGTTCCGGCCGATGATCATCGTCGGTGGCTATTCGGCGTACCCCCGGAAGGTGAACTTCGCGAAGCTCCGCGAGATCGCGGACGAGGTCGGCGCCACCCTCATGGTCGACATGGCGCACTTCGCCGGGCTCGTCGCCGGCAAGGTGTTCACCGGCGACTTCGACCCGGTGCCGCACGCCCACATCGTCACCACCACGACCCACAAGACGCTGCGCGGCCCGCGCGGCGGCATGGTCCTGTGCCAGGCGGAGCTCGCCGACCAGGTCGACCGCGGCTGCCCGATGGTGCTCGGCGGCCCGCTGCCGCACGTCATGGCCGCCAAGGCCGTCGCGCTCGCCGAGGCCCGCACCCAGTCGTTCCGCGACTACGCGCAGCGCGTCGTCGACAACGCCGCCGCGCTCGCCGAGGGCCTGCAGCGCCGCGGCGTCCGCCTCGTCACCGGCGGCACCGAGAACCACCTGGTGCTCATCGACGCCTCCCAGCTGAGCGGCGCGCCGACCGGCCTCACCGGCCGCCAGGCGGAGGCGGCACTGCTGGACGCCGGCATCGTCACCAACCGCAACGCGATCCCGCAGGACCCCAACGGCGCCTGGTACACCTCCGGCGTGCGCATCGGCACCCCGGCGCTCACCACGCGCGGCCTCGGCGTCGCCGAGATGGACACGATCGCCGAGCTCATCGCCACCGTGCTGAGCAGCACCCGGCCGGCGGCGGACTCGAAGGCGAAGTACACCCTCGACGAGTCGGTCGCGGCCAAGGTGTCCGGCCAGGCGTCCGAGCTGCTCGCCGGGTTCCCGCTGTACCCCGAGATCACCCTGCGCTGAACCACCGCGGCGGCAGCCGTGCCCCCACCGGACATCGACCGACGGGTATGGTTGCCGCCACGGGGGTGGGGTGGGTGCTGGGTGTCATCGGTGGCGTCGGTCCGGTCGCCACGATCGAGTTCTACCGGTTGCTCGTCGCCGAGGTGCAGGCCCGCACCGGGGCCTGGCCGGACCTGCTCATCCACAGCCAGCCGCTGCCGGCGCGGCTGGTCGGGGCGGTCCTTGACGGCACGCTCACCGCGGCGGAGACCGCGGAGATCGACGCGCTGCTCACCACGGCCCTCGACACGCTCGAGCGGGCCGGCTGCGACCTCGTCGCGATGCCCTGCAACACGTTCCACCGCCAGCTGCGCCCGCTGCTCGCCGGGCGGCACCTGAAGCTCGTCGACATGGTCAGCGAGACCATCGACGCGGCCGCCGCCCGCGGGCTGCGCCGGCTCGTGCTGCTCGCCACCGGCACCAGCGTCGACCACGAGGCCTACGCGGCGGCCCGGCTGCGCGGCATCGAGATCCTGCGCCCCGCCGACCAGTCGCACGTCGTGTCGCTCGTCACGCGGTGCGTCGGCGGGGCGTTCGACGCCGCGGCCGTGCACGAGGCGCTCGCCGCCGGCAACGTCGCGGGCGCCGACGGGGTGCTGCTCGGCTGCACCGACCTGACCGTCCTGCGCGACGACCTGTCCCGCGTCGCGCCGGTCGTGGACAGCCTCAGCTGCCTCGTCTCCGCCTGCGCCGACGCGCTGACCGCCTGATGCGGGCGCTCGCGGTCTGCCTCGGGTTCTTCCTGGTCATGCTCGACAGCACGATCGTGACCGTCGCGCTGCCCTCCATCGGCGGCGGCACCGCGACCCTGCAGTGGGTCGTCGACGCCTACACGGTCGTCTTCGCCGCGCTCGTCCTCGCCGGTGGGTCGTTCGCCGACCGGTTCGGGGCGCGCCGCTCCTACCACGGCGGCATGACGATCTTCGCGCTCGGCTCCGTCATGTGCGCCTGCACCACTGGCGGCGCCTGGCTGATCGCCGGCCGGGTGGTCCAGGGTGTCGGCGCGGCCGTGCTCATGCCCAGCTCCCTCGCGCTCATCCGGTCCACGTACCCCGAACCGGCGCGGCAGGCCCGTGTCATCGGCCTGTGGGGCGGCCTCGCCGGCGTCGCGGCCGCGGCCGGTCCCCTGCTCGGCGGCGCGCTGCTCGCCGTCGCCGGCTGGCCCGCGCTGTTCCTGCTCAACGTGCCCTTCGCCGTGCTCGTGCTCTGCATCGGCCGTGGCCTGGTCGACCCGCCGCGCCACGCCGGTGCGCGGGTCGACGTCCGCGGCCTGGTCACGTCGACCTGCGGCCTCGCGCTGCTGGTCGCCGGCTGCATCGCCGCCCACCCGCCGCTGATCGCCGCCGGCGCACTGGTCCTCGGCCTGTTCGTGCTGCTCCAGTACCGCGCGAGCAAGGTCCTCGCAAACGGGGGCCGGCGGCGCCCCGCTCCGATGCTGCGGCCCGACCTGCTGCGCCACCGCGCCCTGCGCGCCACCGTGGTCACGGGGTTCGCCCTGAACTTCGCCTTCTACGGCCAGTTCTTCCTGGTGACGCTGTACCTGCAGGAGCACCGCCACCTGTCGCCCCTGCTCACGGGCGTCGCCCTCGCCGTGCAGGCCGCCGGCGCCGTGGTCGGCTCCCCGTTCGGCGGCTGGGCCGGCCACCGCTACGGCCCCCGCGCGACGATGCTGGCCGGCCTCCTCACCGGCGCCGCCGGGTTCGCCGCCCTGGGCGCGTGCGCCGCCGGCCCGCTCCCGGCGGTGCTCGCCGCGCTCTTCGTCGTCGGCTTCGGCATCGACACCGCCATGACCGCCGCCACGTCCCTGACCCTGCAGGCCGCCCCCGACGGTCACGCGGGCGTCGCCAGCGGCCTGCTCAACACGATGCGGCAGGTCGGCAGCGCCCTCGGCGTCGCGGTCCTGGGCGCCGTCGGCGCCTTCCCCACCGCGATGCTCATCGCCACCGGCACCTACCTGGCCGCCGCGCTCCTGGTCGCCCTCCGCACCGGCCCCACCCGCCCGGCCGGCGATCCGGCAGGCACACCCGTCACCGCCGGCCGCGCCGGGCGATGACCGCCGGTGCTCAGTCGCGACGCCTGGAGGACCTGGTGCGGCCGGTCGCGACGATCATCCCGTCGGCGTGGGACATGTCCGACTCGACGGGGATGACGCGCAGGGAGGCGGTCAGCGGGGAGAGGCAGCCGTGGACGTCGGACTCGTCGACGGGGACGGCGGGGAAGCGGCGGCCGGCGACCTCGTAGCCGGAGGAGCGCTTCATGAACGCGGCGACGAACGGGGCGTCGGGGCGCAGCGCGCCGACGAAGCGCTGGATCGCGAGCTCGAACTCGGCCGGGTCGGAGGAGATCGAGCAGGCGACGAAGAACATCGTGCCGAGGTCGAAGCGGTGGCGCGGCAGGGTGAAGACGCTGCCGGGCTGGATCTTCGCGGCGGCGAACTTCGCGCGCGGGTCGGTCCGCCGGTACGCCGGGGACTCCAGGAACACGTCCCAGAAGGCGTCCCAGCCGCGGTCGAGGCCGGTGCGCTGGTGCTCGGCGAGCCACGCGAGGTTGGCCGGGGAGTACTCCCGCAGGGTGAGCGACCGGCTGAACGGCATCATCGAGAGCGCCGGATACAGGTTGGTGCCGGTGCCGAGATCCAGCGCCCGGCCGCCGCTGACCCCGGCACGCGAGAAGAAGTCACGGGTGATGCCCATGATCTCGCGGTCGTCGTCGCGGACAAACTTGTAGTGCTGGTTGCGGTACTCCTCCGCGTCGAAGGACCGCCAGTCGGCCTGACCGTTGCGGGCACACTCGAGGACAGCAGCGCCGTTCATTGTTCGAAGACCTCCGGATGGCGAACGGCGAGCCGCGGGGACACCTAGCAGGTATAGCGTGTCACACGCGCTCAAGCAATCATCGCCAACGCTACTGCCGCTCATCCGTACGGCGGAGCGGAATGGGCGGCAGGTCGTGGGGTGAGATCTCCGGCAGACCGGTCAGGACCTGCCCGATGACCTCGCGAAACGCGCCGTCGGGGTGATGCCGGGCGTGCCGGTCGAGCAGCGCCCGGGTCTCCGGCTGCGCGCCGAAGCGGTGACCGAGCGCACGGACCGACTTCTCCTTGACGGTCCAGTCGGGGTCGTCCAGGTGCTCGACGAACCAGGCGTGGATCTGCGGGCTCACCTCGGGCAGCTCGGCCAGGACGGTGCCGACCACGCGGCACAGCTCGGTGTCGGCGGGGTGGGCCGCGGACAGCGCGATGAGCCGCGCGGGCAGGTCCGGCTCGGCGCCGAGGAGGCGACCGAGGACCCGCGCGGCGCCGCCGTTGACCGGGGCGGCGTCGTCGAGCCGGACCAGCAGCCGGTCCCGGACCTGCGCCTCCAGCGCGGGACCGCCGCCGGCGCGGCGCAGCAGGATCTCGGCGGCGGTCTCGATCACGTCGGCGTCGGAGTCGGTGGAGATCCGCTCCAGCAGCGCGTCCCGCGTGTCGTCGCGGTCGCCGAACCGGTCGCCGAGCAGCTCCACCGCCGTGCGGCGCAGCTTCGCGTTGGCGTTGCGGTCGCCGGTGCGCTTCACGAGGATCCGGGCGACCCGCGGGCCGGCGCCCTGATACGCGCCCATCGCCTCGGCCGCGATCCGCACCACGTCGCCGTCGAGGTCGGCGCGGATCCGGTCGCCGAGCGCGTCGCGGGCGTCCGGGTCGTCCAGGTGCGCGGCGAGGATCTCCGCCGCCGCCCGGCGGACCAGCTCGCTGTGGTCGTCGGCGACCCGCTCGACGATCAGCCGGCGCGCCTGCGGCCCGAGCGACCAGCGCCGCCCGAGGGCGGTGACGATCGCCAGCCGTACACCGGCGTCCGTGTCGAAACGGGCCCGCTCGGTCAGCTTCGTGCGCAGGTCCGCGTCGAGCGCGATGCGGTGCAGCAGGACGCCGACCGCGATCCGGCGGACCTCCGCCTCCGGGTCGTTGAGCTTGCGCTGCATGGCGATGGCGACCTTGCCGTCGGTCGAGGCGATCCCGGCGAGGGCGTGCGCGGCGGCGATCCGGACGGCGGGGACCGCGTCGCTCATCTCGTCGCGCAGCGCCCCGGCGACGACCTCCTCGCCGATGAACCGGGCGCCGAGGATCTCCGCGGCGGCGAGGCGCACCGCGGGGTCGGGGTTGCCGCGGGCGGGCAGCCGCGCCAGGGCCGCGTCGCGCACCTGAGCGGCCGCCTCCGGATCGCCGGCGCCGCGGTCCGTGGCGAGCAGGTCGTCGGCGAGCGCTTCGGCGGCGGCGCGGAAGACCCCGGCGTCGGGGTCGGTGCGGACGTAGCCGAGCAGGATCTCGCGAGTGTTCGCGCACTCGGCGAGGACCTCGATCGCGGCCCGCCGGACCGCGGGCCCGGCGCCGGCCGCCAGCCGCTGCACGACGTCGTCGCGCACCAGGTCGCCCGCGTGGTGGTGCTCGACGAGCGCCTGCGCGGCCAGCTTGACGACCTGCGGGTCGGTGTCGACCCGCAGCCGCCGCCGCAGCGCCGCGACCAGGTCGTCGCTGGTGCCGCAGCGCCAGCCGACCAGCTCCACGGCCGCCTGCCGGGCCGGGACGTGGTCGTCGCCGGTGCACACCATGACGGTCCGCAGGGTCGCCGGGTCGGTGGCGCAGGCGGGGCGCAGCGCACGGATCGCGGTCGTGCGGATCCCGCCGGAGCGGTCGTCGCGGGCCAGCCGGTTGAGCGCGGCGACCGCGGCGGGGTCGTCGCCGAAGTGCTCCCCGAGCGCCTGGACCGCGGCGACGCGCACCTGGCCGTACGGTCCGGAGCCGGCCCGCTCGATCAGCATCCCGCGGACCCGTCCGGCCTCGGGGTAGGACGCGTTGACCCGCTCCGGCAGCCGGCAGCGGCGGGCGAGCTCGGCGAGGCCGGCGACGGCCGCGTGCGACGCGCGGCTGTCGCGGACCGGGTCGAGCTCCTCGGTGAAGAGCCGCTCGACATCGTCCTCGGGCTCGGCGAGGATCGCCGCGATCCGGGCCGCGTACTCGGTGACGGGGCTGCACAGCAGGTGGGAGCCGCGGCGGCGGTACCAGGCGAAGAAGCTCCGGCGGCCGGGCCAGTCGGGTCCGATGGTGCGCACGGCCGGCAGGATCGCGTCCTCGATCAGCTGGGCGGTGTCGCGGTCGTTGATCGACACGCAGTGCTCCAGCAGCAGGACGACCCGGTCCAGCAGCACCGCGGCCGCCTGCTCGACCGCGGCGCGGCTGCGCAGCTCGGCGAGGCACTGCACGGCCAGTGCGATGTTCCACGGCGGGTTGGGGAACTCCTGCGGCGGCCACTGCGGGTCGGCGTCGGTGACGAGCATGTCGACGATCTGCTCGACGCCGGCCTCGGGCAGCACGCTCGCGACCAGCCGCAACACCTCGTGCCAGGACGTGTCCGGCCAGTGCCGGCGGAACAGGTCCGCGACGTCGTCGAACGTGAGCAGCCCGGTCTTGAACCGGTGGCGGATCTCCGCCGCGCAGAAGAAGTCGAGGAACGTGCGGTGCGCGAAGCCGTACAGGTCGGGGCCGTAGCGGCTGAGGATGAAGTTGCGCATGTGGAGGCGGTCGATGATGCGGTCGGCGGCGGCGCTGGCGTCGGCCCGGTCGAGGCCGAACCGCTCGACGAGGTGCCGCACGAAGACGGCCCGCAGCGCGTCGCCGTGGATGTAGTTGACGGCGGTGTTGCTGTCGAACTGCATCTCCCACGCCAGGCGGCGCAGCATCGCCTTCTTCTCGTCGGCGTTGACGTCCACCCGGTTGCCGGGCGCGGTGCCCGGCGCCGCCGCGGTGTCGCCCTGGCCGAGCTGCCGGTTGACGTCCCACCGGTCGACGAGCACGCCGGCGGCGTGGTTGTAGAGGTTCCACCGCTCGCGGGGCAGCGCCTTGTGCCGGCTGATGATCGCCAGGATGGTCAGCAGCAGCGGGTTGCCGGCCAACTCCCGGATCGCCGAGGTGAGCCGCAGCGTCTCCAGCAGCCGCAGGCGCCGGATGCCGGCGCTCTCGTCGTCGGACATCGTGTGGCGGTACCAGCGCGCGAGGAAATCCTGGATCTGCTCGTCGCCGAGGTCCTGCAGGGTGAAGTGGGCGAAGCCCGCGTCGGTCAGCGCCTTGCGGACGTAGCCGATGACGCGCGACGTGACGAGGACCCGCACCGACGGGAACTCCTCGACGAAGGCGGCGATCCGGGCGGTCACGGCGGTGCGCTGGTTGCGGTCGAAGATCTCGTCGAGCCCGTCGAAGATGAACAGCGCCCGGCCGTTGTCGGCGAGGTACTGCCGCAGCACCGCCTCGGGCAGCCCGAGCCCGTCGCGGGCGGCCTGGTGCGCGAGATACTCCACGAAGCTCTCGCACTCGCCGCTGACCAGCATCGCGCTGTACGAACGCAGCTCGACGACGAACGGCAGCACGTCGGTGAGCGCGGACAGCCGCTCGTCGCGCCGGGCGCGGCTGAGCACGAGCATCAGGTAGTTGGTCACGGTCGACTTGCCGGACCCGGGGTCGCCGAGGAGCACGACCTTGCGGTGCTCGGTGTCGGACAGGACGTCGAACAGCCGCTGCCACGGCTTGGCGAGGTAGAGCTCGCGGAGGTGGTCGGCCTCGCTGGCGTCGATGTGCTCGGGCAGCTCGCCGGGCTTGATCTGCCCCTCGGTCTGCATCCGGCGCAGCCAGTCGCGCGGCAGCTCCACCGGTGGCGGCGGCTCCTCCCGCACGAGCTGCTCCACGAACACGTCGGCGACGGTGACCTCGATGTCGTCGGGGTGGTCGGGCAGCGCGAGCGCGCTCAGGTCGAGCCGGCGCCGCTGGTCGCGGACCCTGGCCCGGTACTGCGCGACGTGGTCCGGCGGGTCTCCCCCGGCCGTGCCGGCCCGCAGCCGGGCCAGCTCGTTGGTGACCGCGGTGCCGACCTTCGCGGCGAGGTCGTCGGGGGTGGTGAACATGCTGCACAGCCGGCCGTCCGGGCCGGCCAGCTCGGCCCGCAGTGCCATGATCCGCTCGCGGGGGCGGCCCTCGTCCATGACGTTCGGCGGCCAGGGGTGCGCCGGCTCCAGCAGGAAGATCAGTCGCGGGATGCCCAGCGTGACGGCGTGGCGGTACTCCAGCTCGGTGATCGACGCGTTGTGCGAGGGCACCTCCGCGCCATACCGCCAGGCGTAGATGCCGACGAAGATCTGGCACTTCTCGACGTCGCGGAGGCAGTAGTCGAGGGAGGTCTCGTCGGCGGCGACGTAGTCCTCCATCGCGTGCGGCACGACGTGCAGGCCACGCAGGACCGTGAGCACCGCCTGGCGGTGCGCCTTCAGGTCGACGAAGCTGGAAGACACATAGACGTCGGTCACCGTGTTGACGACTCCAGCGCCGTCACCAACTCCACCGTTTCCAGGGCGCAACCCCACGAAAGACTCACGCCTCCGCCACCGTGCCCGTAATTGTGCACGACGTGGCAGCGCCCAAGATTGACATGCTCCAATCGTACCTGCCTGCGGAAAGGCCGGACGCCGACCCGCACCTCGCGGATCACAGCACCGGCGAGCCGCGGCTCCACCGTCGCGCACCGGCGCAGAATCTCCCGCGCCGCCCGCGGATCCGGCTCGGTGTCGGCCCGTCCGGGATATGCGGTGCCGCCCAGCACGACATGGTCGCCCTGCGGCACGAAATAGGTCAGATCGGGGTCCTCGCTGTCGACCTCGATGAAGAACTCGTCCAGTCCGGGATTGTCCACGATCACCACCTCCCCGCGCGCGCCGCTGAGCTCGTCGTCCCGGGTGAGGCGGCCGGCGGCGTGCCCGGTGCAGTTCACCACGATGCCGGCCTCGTCGCCGAGGTCCTCGAGGGCCGGCACGTCACGCAGCCAGAAGACCCCGCCCGCCTTGTGCAGCCGGTCGTAGAGGTAGGTCAGGTAGACCGGCATGTCGACGACGGGGATGCGGTACCGCCAGCCCATGGTGAACCCGGGGCGCAGCTCGTCGGGCCCGCACGCCCGGACGCCGGGCAGCCAGGCGAGATAGGGGCTCGGGTCCTGCGGCGTCCTGCACGCCTCGACGCCGTCCATCAGCTCCACGCCCGTGGTCGGGTCGGCGGCGAGCGAGGTGAGCGTCTTCAATGTGCTTTTCCCCCACCGCTCGACGCATTCGTGCTCCACCAGATGCGGCCCCCACAGCGCGCCCGCCGCGCATGACGTCGTTTGTGAGGGATGGTCCCGGCTCACGATGACGACGGACATTCCGCGCTCCGCCAGCAGAACGGCGGTGGTCAGTCCCGTGACGCCCGCCCCGACCACCACGACGTCCGCCCCTGAACTGGTCACCCGTTGAGAATACGGCCCAAGAGATAGACGACCATGATCAGAGCTTGGAAAAACGAGATATCCGCACGATGTCCTGTCCGGGCGCCCGGGACTCATGGCTCTGCGGGCCGCGGCCAACCGCTAGAGTAGCTGCACAGCGGGGCGTCGCGAACCCCCGCAGGCGTGAACCATCGGAGGAATGATGCTCACCTTTGGTGAGGTGCATACCGGACTCCTCCAGAACTCCACGCCGCTCGCCCGCGACAGCACCGTCCGGCTGCTGGACACCGCCCCCGGCTCGCGGGTCATCCAGTCGGAGCGCCCGATCGCCTATGCCGTCTCGCCGGACCGCCTGATCGGCGTGGACTGCGCGCTGCCGTCGAGCACCGGGGCGAGGGTCCGCGCGGTCGGCACCGTCGTCTCGCACGCCGCCGTCACCGGCGGGCACGTGCTGCAGGGGTCGGCGCACACGTCGGTGACCCCCAGCGCGGAGAACCGGCGGATGCAGTGGCCGCACTACCTGGCCCGGCCTGCGCGGCTGGAGACGATCGGCAAGGTGAAGGCCGGCGACGTCCGCGACGGCTACCTGCGGCACGAGCGCAGCGCCGACCGGCTCGACATGGCGGGCATCGCCGGGCACACGATGGACGCCGTCCAGGGCTCGGCGCAGCTGGACCACCGCTCGCCCTTCCGGGCCCGCCGCACCCACCTGCGGTGGGTCTTCGAGCCGACCGCGGGGCACGAGGGGCTCAAGGTGGAGTTCACCGTGCAGTCCGAGACGCTGCGCACGCTGACCCTCGCCGGCAGCGGCGACTGCTCCCCGTCGGTGGTCGAGCTGTGCGAGGACCTCGCCCTGCACGACTGGCTGCTCACCACGCTGCTGTCGATCGCCGAGTCGGCACTGACCCGCTCGACGGCCAGCACCCAGCGCGTCCGGCGCCTCCAGCCGGCGGTGGAATACCTGGTGCCGCTGTGGATGCCGGCGGCCCGCCTGGACGGCGAGGTGCTGCCGGTGTGGGAGTCGCTCGACCGCCGGCCCGGCTTCACGCGCCAGTGGGACCTGTCGGTCGGCCGCGTCCGCGACCAGATCACCCTCGCGATGATCGAGCTGCTACGGATGACGTCGGCGGTCACCGGGACGCACACCTGACCCGCTACCTGCGGGGGCGCTACAGACGAGCTGGCGGCTCAGCGAGCCGACCTCCCGAGCCGGGAACGGCGGAGCGGGACGACGCCTGCATCTTCACCGAGATCGAGCGGCGGATCGGTCCGCCCGGGAACGGTCCACCACCGTCGAAGGGCCGGTGTTCGCGTGTGGCGGTCTCGGGACGATCAGTTTCGACCTGGCGACCACCGTCATCGCCGACGACGCCGTCGGAGCCGGTGGCGTCGATGTGGACGGTTTCGGCACGGCGGCTGCTGCCGTCCCGGCCGAAGCAGGAACAAGAGCTGATGAGCATCGTTACGGAAGTGCTGGCTCCCCGCCGGGACGCAGGAGCGGCTCGCCGCCGCGATCGCGGAGCTGGGCTACACCCGGGCGGTGGAACCGGCGACGACGGCGGCGCACCACCGGCGTAGCGGGTTCGCCACCTGGGTCTTCCAGCCCGCGGCGACCGGCCGGTTCCCGGCGAAGGCGCGGCTGCCATCGGCCCGCGCCATGGTGAAGTGGATCCGGCTCGGCTGGTCCTTGTGCCGCCAAGCGTTGATCACGACCCGAGCTTTCATCGCCGGCATGCGTGCTTCCTTCCTCGCAGGGGCCAACAGGCTGTCACGGCGAAACCCAAGATCGGCGGCCACTGGACGGTCATCCGCTGGCCCCGACTTGGCAGGACTGGTTCTCCACACGGACGGGACAGCGTGTTGTCGTTGCTTCCGTTGGTGCACTCCACGGCGTGGTTCGGGTTGGTGAAGATGCCGACGATCGAGTCACCCTCGACGTCAATGCCGGTTTGCCTCCTTGGTCTCGCGGACCACCGTCTCTGCGATGTATTCGCCGAACTCCTGAGCGCCGCAGGGTAGAGCCCACAGGTCGTTGTCAGTGCGGTGGATGAGCAGGACACGGTCCTGGCCGTCGCGCACGAACGCGGTCACGGCGACCACGACGCTGTTCGGCTTGGGGGCCTGAGGGTCGTTGAAGTGCTCGATGCGGGCCGTGCATCGAGCATGCCGTCAGTCCTCGGGTCAGACCGCGCGAGCCCGACAGGCCACGGTTGAAGCTGGAGGCGTAGTTGTCGAAGATTTCGCTCCCGGGCAGGCGCCGGCGGTGCAGGACCGGCGCGTAGGCAGCTGGCGTACCGAAGAAATGCATGTCGACCAGCATCTCGTCATCGAAGCGGTAGATCGAGGCGTTGTCCTTGGCCTGGTCGCCGTTGCCGAGCTGGCCTCAGGAAGTCTGGCCCCGACGATGGCGCGCGGAAGCGTAGGTCCTGCCGCGCGCGGCGCAGGCAGTGCGAGCGCAGCGAGCATGGGGGTGCGGGTGGGAACCCCCGCTGGGGAGCAGGCGGAGCCTGCGCGGATGACACCACGCGACGAACGCGAAAACGGCCCCCGCCGTTGAGCAGGGGCCGTCTGTCGCGTGGGCGATACTGGGATCGAACCAGTGACCTCTTCGGTGTGAACGAAGCGCGCTCCCGCTGCGCCAATCGCCCGTGACGTTTGTGCACTCTACCTGATCCACCCCGTCCGTCGCATCTTTGGGGGGCGGGTGGGGTGTGTCAGCGGATGCGGGCGGGGTTGATTTCGCGGGAAGGGTGGCGGCGGAGGTACTCGCCTTCGAGTTCGGTGGTGCGGCGGGTGTGGTTGGCCAGGGCGCTGTCGGGGCCGTGGCGGAGGGCGTCGTGGCGGGTGCCGTGCAGGCTGGCCAGCTCGCGGAGCAGCGCGTCCTCCGTCAGGGCGCCTGGGGAGACGCCCTGACCGATGTCGTCGGTGGGCATGTAGCGACGTGTACCCAGCGGGCGGCGGGCTACACGAGGGTGAGGCTGAAGTCGTCCGCGTAGTAGGAGGGCTGGCCGTACCAGCCGTGCACGAAGACCGTCACGGAGGTGGTGGTGGCGCCGGTGGTGAAGGTGACGGACAGCGGGGCGTAGGTGTTGCCGGTGCCGGGGGTCCAGGTGCTGACGTTCACGCCGGTGCCGGTCGCGCCGATGTACACGTAGCTGCCCTGGACGTAGCCGGTGAGCCGGTAGGTGCGGTTCGGCTGGACCGTGACGGTCTGCTGGCACTGTGCCGTGTCGCCGGCGGTGACGGCGCCGGTGAGGGCGCGGGTGCCGGAGCGGACGGGGCTGGTGACCACGGAACAGCGGCTGCCGGTCCACGGCGCGAGGGATCCGGTCTCGAAGCCGCCGTTGGCCAGTACACCGGCGGGCGGCGACGACACGGAGGCCGACGGCGACGGCGAGCGCGACGCGGACGGGGACGCCGACGGAGAGCGGGACGCCGACGGAGAGGCCGACGGCGAGCGGGACGCGGACGGGGAGACGGTGGGCGAGGCGGACGGCAGCGTGGACCACGGCACCTGCGGCGACCGGTAGTAGTTGATCCCCTGCACGGTCCAGCGCGGGCCCTGCGCGCCGAGGCGCACCTTGAACGTGTCCCAGTTGCGCGCGGACTGCGGCGACCACGCGAGCTCCGCCAGGGCGGGCATGCGCGGGAACGCCATGAACTCGATGTCGGCGAGGGTGCGCAGCGTCTCGCTCCACAGTGGAGCCTCGACGCCGAGGATCGAGGCGGCCGGGACGCCGGGGAGGTAGGTGCCGGGGTCCCAGTTGTAGGCGGTCTGCACCTCGATCAGGCCGGCCCAGGTCAGGCCGAGCGGCGTCGCGTTGGTGTACTTCATGTCGAGGTAGGTCTTGTTCGCCGGGGAGAGCAGGATCTTGTCGCCCTTGCTGACGGCGGAGCTGAGGTCGGCGTCGGAGGTGCCGGTGCCCCAGAACTGCGCGACGCGGCCGGCGGTGTGGTCCGCCTGGCCGATCTGGTGCCAGCCGACGACGGTCTTGTTGAGCGCGCCGGCGAAGGGCTGGACGCGGTTCATGAACGTGCGGTAGTCCGCTTCGCTGGTGCTGTGCGCCTCGTCGCCGCCGAGGTGCAGGTACGGGCCGGGGGTCAGGGCGGCGAGCTCGTTCAGGACCTGCTGCACGAAGGTGTAGGTGACCTCCTTCGAGACGCAGAAGGAGCTGAAGCCGACCTCGGTGCCGGTGTAGAGCGCGGGCGCGACGCCGTTGCAGTTGAGCTCCGCGTAGGAGGCGAGCGCCGCGTTGGTGTGCCCCGGCATGTCGATCTCGGGCACGATCGTGATGTGCCGGGCGGCGGCGTAGGCGACGAGGTCGGTGTACTGGGCCTTGGTGTAGTAGCCGCCGGCGCCGCCGCCGACCTGGGTGCTGCCGCCGACGGTCGCCAGGCGCGGCCACGCGTCCACGACGATGCGCCAGCCCTGGTCGTCGCTGAGGTGCAGGTGTAGCACGTTCAGCTTGTACTGGGCAATCTCGTCGATGTACCGCTTGACGGTGTCGACGCCGAAGAAGTGCCGGGACACGTCGAGCATCGCGCCGCGGTAGGCGTAGCGCGGCCGGTCGATGATCCGTCCGCCGGCGACGGTCCACGGCCCGCTCTGCACGGTCCGGGCCTCGACGGTGGGCGGCAGCAGCTGACGGAGGGTCTGGACGCCGTGGAACAGGCCGGCCGGCGTCTGCGCACGGATGGTGAGCAGCGACGCGGTCACGTCCAGCTGGTAGCCCTCCGTGCCGACGCTGGCGTCCGCGCCGGACAGCAGCAGCGCGATGCCGCTCGACGGCGTGCCGCTGCCCGTGGTGACCGGCAGCGCGTAGCCGGTCGAGGGGCGCAGCAGGGCGGCGAGGGCGTTGCCGACGTCGAGCGACTCGGTCTGGATGCCGATCCCGGAGCCGAGCGTGAACGTGACGCCGCTCGCGGGCTGGACGGACGCGGGCGCGGGCACCACGTCCTGGAGGCTCACCACGGCGGCGTCCGCGGGTGGCGCCGCGATGGTCCAGACTGCCCCCACGGTGACGGTCGCGAGGGCGAGTGCGGCGGCGAGCAGGGCGGGACGTTGCACGGCGTCCTCCAACAGGAAAACTCATTGTAAAGTTTCCTGTTAATTGATGGCCTCCACTGCCCGGCTGTCAAGGGCTCCCGGGGCCGGCTCATCGCAGCAGCGCCGCGAGCAGGTCGGCCCCGAGCGCCGCGGTGGCGGTGAGGTCGAGGGTGTGCCGCACGTACCGGCCGCGGCGCGTGGTCTGCAGCAGCCCCGCCTTCTTCAGCACGGTCAGGTGCCGGGACACCTCGGGCGGCGTCAGGTGCCAGGCCTCGGCCAGCTCGCCGGTGGTGTGCGGCCCGCGCGCCAGGGTCCGGCACAGCCGCTGCCGCACCGGGTGCGCGAGCGCGTCCAGCCGGCGCCTCCAGGAGCCGGTCGGCGAGCGCCGGCTTCAGCCCGGCGAGGGTCGCGCCCGCCCACGCCTGCAGCGCCGGGTGGTGGGCCGGCTCGGCGAGGACGTGCAGCATCGAGGTGAGCTCCGCGAGCGGCGACGGCGCGAACACGCACCGCTCCGCGGGCATCCCGGTGATGTCGATCGTCAACGCCACACCCCAATCGTGCCAGCGCCCGGCGCGCGCGTGGTGACGCTTGACGGGTCCCGTCAACCCGCGTGATCGCGCCGGGTCGCGCGCCGCACCGCTGCCGCCATGCGATTCGGTTCCCGGTATGCGGCCGCGCTCGCCGTCGACGCGATCGGCGCGGGTCTCCTGCGGCCATTTCTCGTGGTGTACGGC
Source organism: Dactylosporangium sp. NPDC050588 (assembly GCF_040654975.1). Lineage (NCBI taxonomy): Bacteria > Bacillati > Actinomycetota > Actinomycetes > Micromonosporales > Micromonosporaceae > Dactylosporangium > Dactylosporangium sp. NPDC050588. The sequence goes on from NZ_JBFAJA010000067.1 coordinate 36,058, forward strand.
CTGAGCGTGCTGCACCTTTCCGCCACCGCCACCGGTCTGGCGCTGTCCGCGGGCCTCCTCGCGGGGCTGATCGCCGTGCCGCTCACCGGCCGGTGGATCGACGACGCCGGCGGCCCGTTCCGCAGCCGGGTCCTGCCGGTCGTCGCCACCCTGGCCGTCCGGGTCGCGGGCGTCGGCGTGCTGCTCGCCGCGCACGGCGTGGCCGCGTTCTCGGTCGCGTCGCTGCTGCTCGGGATCGGCAACCAGGTCTGGCCGCAGGCGCACGCCGCGCTCGTCGCCACCCTGGCCGCGCCCGAGCCGGCCGACGCGCCCCTCGCGGCGGCCCGGTCGCTGCGCAACGCGGGCCTCGGCGCGGGCGCGCTGCTGGCGGCGCTCGCCGTCGCCGGCGGGCCGGACGTGCTGCGCCTGCTGGCCGCCGGCACCGCGGCCGGCTACGGGGTCGCGGCCGTGCTGGTGTGCACCGTCGTGGTGCCGGCCGCCCCGCTCGCGCGCACCGGGCGGACCAGGGAGGGCCGGGTGCCGGGCATGGCGGTGCTGGTGTGGGCGAACCTGCCGTTCGCGCTGTGCTTCGCGGTCCTGGAGGTGGCGCTCCCGGTCGTGCTCACCGAGCAGCTCGGCGCGTCCCCGGCGTGGTCGGCGATCCTGTTCGCCGGCAACACCGTCCTGGTCGTGGCGCTGCAGGTGCATCTGGTGGTCCGCCTCCGGCACCTGTCGAGGCGGGCCGTGCTGGCCGCGTCCGGTGTCGTGCTCGCCGCGTCGTACCTGGGCTTCTGGGCGTGCGGCGCGGCCGGGGCGCCGCTCGCCGCCCTGTGCGCCGTCGCCGTCGCGTACACCTCGGGCGAGATCCTCTACGCGGGCAGCGGCACCGCGCTCGTCACCGAGGCCGCGCCCCGCACCGCCTCGGCCAGTGGCAGCTGTCCACCGGACTCGCCAACGCCGCGGCGCCGGCGCTGCTGCTGGCCCTGCTCGACGCCGGCCCCGGAGTGCTCTGGCCGGTGCTGGCCGGCACGACCCTCCTGGGCGCCGCGGCGATCCACCGGCGGGCCCCTGAGGTGCGCTCTGAGGCGGCGCCGGAGCCTGTCCCGGCGGTTCGCTGAAACCGGAACGGCATTCACGTCCGACGTTCCGCCACAATTGGGGGGAACGGTAGGCCAGGACTTGCGGGCGCCAATAGACTGCGACTCTCACGAGTGCGGTGCCGACGGCGCGCCGCCGAACAGATGGTGGTGCGGTCGATGAGGGTCCATCCGCGTCAGGAGCTGTTGTCGATCTGGAAGGCCGTGGTCCGCAATTCCCTGAGAAACAAGACCTGGGAATGGGGCGGGCGCGGCGGGCGCAACTCGATCAGCGACGCGGAGCAACTGCTGTGCCTCCTGCTGCCGGCGACCCAGATCGACACGTTCCGGCTGGAGCGCCCCGATGAGACCAGTGAGGCGATGATCGCCGCCCTGCGGCCGATGGGCGGCGCGACGGATATCGCGCCCTACCTGATCGGGCTGCTCCGGGAGTACTTCACCACCTATTCCGACAAGGAGACCGGCACGCCGGTCTTCGCCGGTGGCAGCTACTTCAAGACCCGGCCCGGCGTCGAGGTCACCAAGGAGCAGGTGGAGCTGTCGATCGTCGACTCGTATTCGACGTCGATGACGCTGTCACTGGCCACACTGGGATTCGTGACGGTCTATGAGCCGGAGACGCAGCGCGAGCAGGTGAGGGCCGACCTGCTGGATCTCAAGGCGCGCGCCCAGGTCCGCCTGAGCGCGGCGATGATCGGGCTGCTGCGCAGCTTCACCGTCAACGTCTTCACCGCCGACGACGAGGAAGGCCGGATCCTCTACGGCACGATCAACCAGAGCGGGTTACCGGCCCGGGCCGTCGTCTCCCAGCTGCGGCGGGAGCTGCGCGAGACGATCGCGAGTTTCAGCAACGTGACGATCGGCTCCGGCAACGCGCCGGAGGACCTCGCCCAGTCCGACCGGCTCTTCGAGTGTGGCTGGTCGTGGGGCGTCGTGGCCAACGCGCCGGTCATCGAGACCGTCGAGGACGTGGGACGCCAGCCCGACGGGGTCGCGATCGACAAGCCCTACCTGTACTTCACCGTCACCGCCCTCGACGCGATCGAGGACCTGCAGTCCGAACGCACGCGCATCCTGAACCTGCTCAACGAGGAGCAGCTGCGGCTCGCGCAGGCGTTGCAGCTGCGGTACGACCTGACCCGGTCCTACTGGGCGGCCGTGGCGACGTTCGGCACCGGCCGGTGGCCGGTCGAGGACATCCCGTGGCGCACGGTGGACGACGTGGAGTCCGTCTACTTCACCCTGCTGGTCACCTCCCTCGCCGTGAAGGGTCTGGCCCGCGAACGCGGCTCCGACACGGAGCTGAGCCGGATCGGCGACGTGCTGATCAACCTGGCCGAGCGGGCCCGGCTGATCACCCGCCCGCTCAAGGACGACCCGATGCTGCTGCTGCACGTGCCGGGCGTGCTGCTCAACCTGGAGGGCACCGAGACGGTCGGCCCGCCGCTGCACTGGCCGATCACCGAGTTCGCCGCGCTGCTCATGCAGCGCACGCACGCGATCGCCGGCCTGCTCGGCGAGGCGCAGAAGCGGTCGGAGCTGATCGACCTCGCCGACCGCGTGTGGGACCACCTCGGGCGGCGCAGGATCAACGACGCGCCGGGGCAGGGCCTGTGGGACCAGCCGAGTTCGGCCTTCGCCGGGATCGACACGCACTACGATCTGCCCTCGTGGTACTACACCGTCCGCGTGGTGCAGGCGCTCGTCGCCGCCGCGAAGACGGTGGTCCGGCCGACGCTGCGCAGCGACGCGCTGCACAGCCTGGCGCTCGACCTTCTGAATGAGGCGGACCACTTGTTCGACAAGGAACTGCTGGCCGGGTCGATCGACGGCCGTGGACCGCTGAGCCGGGAGCTCCAGCGGGTCCGCGCCGACCTGCTGCGCGCCCGGGAGCTGGTGTCGTCGCGGCCGGGCACCTCCACGGCGCTGACGATCGAGGCGCTGCAGAAGCTCGACCAGCTCGAGAACGCCCGCAAGAACGTCTCCGAGGACTGACGCATGCTGGTCTTCGCGGCGTCGGACAAGGGTGGCACGGGCCGGTCGGTCACCAGCAGCAATCTCGTCTACCGCAGCGCCCTGGCGGGCAACGACGTGTGCTACCTCGACTTCGACTTCGGCTCGCCGACCACGGGCGCCATCTTCCAGATCAACTCGATCCTGCGCGGCACCAGTCGCGGCGGGCTGCACTCCTACCTGGACGGCTCGCGGCCCAGCCCGGAGCGGCTGGACGTGTGGGCCGAGTCCGACCGCAAGAGCCTGCGGCAGCGGCCGGCGCAGGCGGGCCGGATGGTGCTGTTCCCCGGTGACCGCGGCAAGGGCGAGTTCCCGATCGACAAGGACATCGTCGACCGCTGCGTCAAGCTCTTCCTCCAGGTGGAGGAGGAGTTCGACCTGGCGCTGATCGACCTGAGCTCGGGCCGCTCCTACGCCACGGAGATGGTCCTCGCCGCGACCGCCCGGCCGGAGCTGCAGAACGTCGGGCAGCGGTGGCTGATCTTCCACCGGTGGACCCGGCAGCACGTGCTCGCGGCGGCCAACCTCGTGTACGGCGAGGGCGGCATTCTCGCGGTCGGCAAGCAATACGAGCACAAGCCGGAGCACCTCACCAATTCGCTGCGATTCGTCCGGACGGCGGTGGTCAATCCCGACGGGCCCGACGAATCGGCGAGCCTGGAGGGACTGCGGCCGGCGCAGGCGTCGTGGCTGAAAGAGGTACATCAGGATCTGCTGGAATTGGCCAACCAGCAGAAGGTCGGTCGGACATTGACGCTTGGCGAAGTCCCACTCGATCCCGTGCTACAGTGGCGGGAACAGCTTATTTCGGACAACGACGTTTCAGACCGCATGATCGCGAATGCGGCGACCGTGGACGCGTTCGAATTGCTGGCGGAAAAGATCATGATCGACTCCGCTTGGGGGACGCCATGAGCGTATCTGAGGTGGTGTTCCGGGAGTCGGTCGCGCAGCGTGAGGTCGCGTCGATCCCGCTGTCCCACGTCTCGATCGAGCTGGGCCACCTCTACGCCGAGCAGTTCAACGGCGGCGACATCGACGCGATGCGCCGGCACTTCGCCGAGATCGCGCCCTGGGTCGAGGCGGCGCGGCAGTCCGCCGCCCGCCGGGCCGGCCGCACCCGCCCCCGGATCAGCACCTGCTTCCTCGTCGACGACTACTTCACCCGCTTCAGCACGCCGGCCGAGCTGATCCCGCTGCTGGTCAAGGCCGCGGCCGAGGCGGGCCTGACGATCGACTACCTGGCCCGCGAGTCCGGCTGCGCGACCACCGACCGCGGCATCCCGCTGGCGGACATGCTGGTCTCCCGGATCGTCGACGACCCGCCGCCGCTCACCAACGGCTGGCGGCCGCCGTCGTCGGAGTCCGGCTGGCTGTGCAACGGAGTGCGCTCGCCGCAGTCGGTGCCGACGGCGATGAACGGCGCCGCGAAGTGGCAGAAGCCGCAGGAGAACGCGGCGAACCGGCACTCGATCTTCCTCGACGTGGAGCTGTGGAGCGACGAGCCCGGCGGCCGGCTCTGGTCGTGCCCGCTGCTCGCCGCGGTCTGGCAGCTGCTGCGCCTCGGCATGCTGCGGTACCAGAGCGAGGACCCGGCCAGGCCGGCGCGGTGGCACGGCGACCTCCCCGCCGAGTGGGAGCAGCTGCCGGCGATCGTCAGGCTCAACGAGCAGGCCGACCCGTTCAGCGCGTACCAGACGTATTCGATCCTGAGCGGCCGCTTCGTGCCGGTCGAGACGGCGGTGCGCACGATCCTCGGCCAGACCTCCGTCGAGGCGGCGGTCCTGGAGCAGCTGGCCACCCGTGCCCGCGCCGAGGGCATCGAGCTGCCGGCCACGCTCATCGAGCGGATCAGGTACGCGTTCCCGTAAACCGCCTTCCACCGGCGGGATGGATCTCCCTCGGCTGATGGTATGGGATGCGGCGGAAGGCCGGCCCGGGCTGGGTCACCCGGTTGGGAGCAATGCATGCGGAGAGTAGCCCTCGTCGGTGGGCCGGGAATCGACCGATTGAGTCCAGGCCAGCTTTTGGCCGGAGCTTACGACCTGACGTCCGTCAGTGCGGGCGACCTGCTCCGCGAGCACGTGCAGCGCCGAACGGCGACGGGTGAACAGATGGGCCAATACATCCGTGCCGGAATCTCGTCCCTGACGAACTGACAGCGAATGCCATCGCCGACGCTCTCGCCGGCATGGGCGGTGGCTGGGTGTTGTCCGGCTACCCGAACACGGTCGGTCAGGCGGAGTGCCTGGAGCGGCGCGGGCATCAGCCCGACGCGGTGATCGAGTTGGTCCTGACCGACGACGAATACGGCATCGTGGTGCGTCGCCGATTGGAGCTCGACCCAGAGCCGGCCGAGCAAGAGCAAGAGATCATGTTGCGGCACTCGCTCTACCAGGAGCGAGCCGAGCCGTTGCGCGCCTACTACCAGGCCCGCGGCATACTCCAGACCACGAGCGGCTTTGGCGACTATGAAGACGTAGCGACCAGGCTGATCGCGATCGTTTCCGGCGGCTAGGGCGCGCTGACAGAGTCCTCCCGGATTGCGGCGGCAGCCGATCACGTCACTGCCATAACCTGGTGATGCGCTTTGGCGCGGTTTAGGTTGGTAGTGCTGCGCCGGGGAGCCCGGACGCGGTTTGGTGAACCTGCCGGTGAACTGCTTGCCATTGTCCGTGAGCCCCGTGACGACCTTGGCTTCAGTGCCGTCAGTGAGTAGGACGCCGCCGACGATGTCCATCTGCCACAACTCCATCGACTGCGGCCGTTCCCAGCGTTGGTAATCCTCGCGGCGCCGCTTGCGCGGAACCCGGCAACCAGGTTGTTGCGCCGCAGGATCCGGTACACCGCGGCCCTCGCCGGCAGCGGGGACACGCCTCGGCGGCCGACCTCGCACCGCAGCCGGCGCGGCCCCAACGCGGGTGGTCCCGGCACAGCTCGTACACACCGACGCCGGCGAGCCGCTGGGCTTCAGCGTTCACAGCATCAGAAGGCGAACCACTCCGCAGTGGGCACGTGGGGATGAACGTCGTGCACCCGCCTCGCGAGGAAGACTGGCCGGCTGAGCACCACGTCGCCAGCTCGTTGCACGCGGCCCACCAGTCCGAGCTCCACGAGATGCGGGTCAGCGCCCGGCGAATATCGCAATGTCGCCCCGTGACGCTCCGCATAGTCGAGCATCCACCGCTCAACCTCAGAAGGCACCCGACCGACCAGCGCCACACCGTCCACGGTCACCTGAGGCCCCATCAAGCCGTCGATCGCGACGCAGTGCAGGCCATCCTCCTCGGAGAAGTACGCCACCAGGTGGAGGCACCCTGCCGTGGTCCCGGCTCCCGGATGCCAGCCTGATGCTTCGAGCAGCGCCCACTCCGACCCGGCGCCGAGCGCCGCTTCCGCCTCGTCGATGCTCATGCCGAACCGCAGCGGACCCACGCTGACGAACGGGACGAAGTCCCACTGCTCGCGGTCGTCTTCGCCCTTCACTTCCCAAAGGTCCATGACCCGAGCCTTTCCGCGCCCGTCGCAAGCTGACGAAAGGGTAGTCGGCGGCGCCAGCTCCCATGCCTCCGGCGGCCAGGGCTGCGCGCCCTGGACTGCGGCGGGCCGGGAAGCCCGGGGCGGGCTCCGAGCCCTCCCGTTGCGCACCGAGGGCTGCGCAACGGGAAGCCTCTCCGGGTCCGAAGTATGTTGCGAAAGCGCCGGCCAGAACCGCGTCACCCTGTGGACGCCAAGGGGGAAATCTGGGAAACGATCTTGCTCAACAGGCCTCAGAGCACCGTCGCGAACCAACGGAGAACCATACCGTGGCCTGCGTCTTTGTCCGCGCTGGCAGGTCCGGAGGAGAAGTTGACCTTGTTCACACCGAAGAGGTCACTGGTTCGATCCCAGTATCGCCCACGCGACGCGCGGCCCCTGCTCAACGGCGGGGGCCGTTTTCGCGTTCGTCGCGTGGTGTCATCCGCGCAGGCTCCGCCTGCTCCCCAGCGGGGGTTCCCACCCGCACCCCCATGCTTCGGCTTCGCCTCGCACTGCCTGCGCTTTCGCGCGGCAGGATCTGCGCTTCCGCGCGCCATCGTCGGGGGGTCCAGCTTCCGGGGTTGGGTGGTTCGGCTGGCGCTTTCGGCAGACCAACGGACCCGCCGAGCTGTCCTCCGTCCAGCGGCACCTCATCGAGAATCAGGTCGCGGAAGAGTTCGTCCGGGCATCTGGCGGAGCGCACCTGCGCGGCCGCGTCCACCGCGCTCTGCAGGCCTGGAACCTTGCGCCCTTGGTGGCATTGAGCAGCGCGGCGAGATGCTCCAGCGGCAGTGGCTCGGATGCTGGTCTGGTAGGACTTGCGGGTGCGTGATGACCAGCGGGCGGCGCTCGCGCTGATGGGCGAGCGCTTCCCGCTCGTCGAGGAGCGCTTCCGCCGTGTCTACGACCTTCGGCTGCCGCGCCACGTCGCGGTCTTCGCCGCGTTCTGGCACAGCCTCGACCGCGCGGAGCGATCGGCGGTTTGGGGAGGTCTCGGCCTGCGTACAGGGGGCATCACGGCGCTGTTCGCCGACGGCGGCCTGTCGCTGAGGGCGCGCGACGGTCTGGACGAGCGGCTGGACCACCGCTACCGGCGCGACCCGCCCGAGTTCGTCACGATCATGGGCGGCGACTCGGACGGCCTGCACTACGGACTGTGGTACGACGACCCCGCCGACCTGCCCACGTTCGTCGCGTACAACTGGGCCCGCGACAGCGCGGAGACCTGGACGAGCGGCTGGGTGACGATGCTCGGGCAGACGTACGGCCTGCTGCAGAAGGTCAGCGGCGACCGCGAGCGCGACGACCCGGCGCACTACGAGGGCGCGGAGCCGCTCGAGCCGGCCGAGGACGCGCTGAACGCCTTCGCCGACGCGGACGCCGAGGCGCTCGCGCAGGACGGTCCGCGCCGCTGGGCGACCGCCGTCCGCCCGGACGGTGGCGTCACGATCGGACCGGCCCTGCCACCTGACGCCGGCGACCCGCGTGCGGGCCGCGCGGACGAGCGCATCACGTTGTACCGCAACCCGGAGACAGCGGCGTCGATCATCGCCGAGGCTCGCGCCGAGCTGGCGGGCGGCCAGCCCGCGTACGCGCTCGTCGTGGGCCGCGAGCTGCACTGGTTCGACGCCGACGAGCACCGGGCCGAGGCGACGGAGCTGCTCGTGGGCGCATACCGGGCGCTGGGCCGCGACGCCCTGGCCGGCATCGCCGAGGTGCACCACGCGAACCGTGATCTACGGTCGGTGGACGTCCTCGTGCACTGAGAGACCTGGGGTGGGGTCAGGTGGGGACCTTCTCCGATTGCTGGAGGTCGGCGTGGGCGTCGTACGCGTGGATCCAGCTGACCATCTCGGGGAGGTTGGTGAGGCGTTCGTTGCGGGCCTGGGCTTCGGGGCCGTCGGGGACCTGGAAGCACTTGGCGTTGCCGCGGGAGCCGAGCTGGAGCTGGCGGGCGCGGGGTTTGCGGAGGGTCTCGTACGCGGCGAGGGCCTCATTGACCGGGAGGTCGCGGCGCAGGAAGTGGGCGAGGACGGCGACGTCCTCGACGGCCTGGTTGCTGCCCTGGCCGGCGTGGGGAAGCATCGGGTGGGCGGCGTCGCCGACGAGGGTGACGCGGCCGGTGCTCCACTGGCGCAGCGGCTCGCGGTCGAAGAGGGCCCAGCGGCCGGTGTCCTCGACGGCGCCGAGCATCGTGAGGACGGTGTCGTTGAAGCCTTCGAAGGCGGCGACCGCCTGGCTCGCGTCGCCCTTCGCGGACCAGGACTCGTCGGTCCAGGCCGCGTCGCGGGTGTAGGCCACGAAGTTGATCAGCTCGCCGCGGCGGACGGGGTAGACGACGAGGTGGCTGGTGGGGCCGAGGAAGAACGTGAGGCCCATGGACGAGCCACCGGGGACCTTGTCGATCGGGACGAGGCCGCGGAAGCAGCTCATGCCGGCGAAGACAGCCTCGTCGGGGCCGGCGACGTGCTGGCGGACGGTCGAGCGGACGCCGTCGGCGCCGATGACGACGTCGGCGGTGGTGGTCGTGCCGTCGGCGAAGGCGATGGTGACGTCGTCGGGCGTCTCGGCGATCGTGGCGCAGCGCTTGCCGAGGTGGACCTCGCCGCCGGCGGCGCGGAACGCGTCGAGCAGGACCTGTTGGAGGTCGGCACGGTGCAGGCCGAGGAACGGGGCGCCGAAGCGGGCGGTGTACCAGTCGCCCATGGGGTGCTCGTAGAAGATCTCGCCGGTACGCCACTCGTGGAACTGGATGCGCTGGAGGTCGGAGCCAACCTCGCGCAGCGCCGGGCCGAGCCCGAGGGCGTCCATCAGCCGGGTGCCGTTGGCGCCGAGCGACACGCCCGCGCCGATCGCGCTGAAGGTGGCGGCCTGGTCGTACACCTCGACCTCATGACCATCAGCGTGCAGGGCGATCGCGGCGGTGAGGCCACCGATCCCAGATCCGATGACTACGACCCGTGACGTCATGGTGCCCTCTCGACTCGCGTCCTGCTTGTCGGTCTTGCGAAACAGGTGTTGCGAACAGGTGTTGCGAACAGGTGTTGCGAAACAGGTGGTGCGAAACAGCGACGGGAGCCTATCACCGCGGTGGATGAACAAAAGGCGGGCCGGGGCGGCCGGGTAGCCTTGCCCGGTGCGTACGGCGGACGAACAGATCAAGGCGGTGCTCGACGGCCGCGTCGGGTACGAGCGCGGGCTCGACGCGCTGACCGTCGCGCCCGCCGCCGACGTCGACCCGGCGCTCTTCGCCGCCGTGCGGTCCGCCTGCTCGCGGCTGTTCGAGCGCGGCTGGCAGCCCGGTGAGCTGCACCGGGTCGCGGGGCGGCGCGGCACCGTGGCGCACACCCAGCTCGTGACCGACGCCGTCGCGGCGCACCTGCGGCAGTTCAAGCCCGCGCTGGTCGACCCGCGCTGGCGGGCTCAGGCCGACGCGCTCGGCGCGACCGTCTGGTGGGGGGCCGACGAGCGGTACCTCGACGGGCTCGCCGCGCGGTGGCGGGTCGACCGGGTCGAGGTGCTCGACACGGTGCTGGTGCTGCTGGGCATCCTGCGCACCCTGCCGCCGATCGAGGTGCTGGTCCCGCCGCCCGGCACGGTACAGGCGGCGGCCGCGAGACCGAGCAACGTCGACGTGCGGCTGCTGGACCGGGTGCGGGCGCTGCTCGCGAAGGCGGAGTCCACGACGTACCCGGCGGAGGCGGAGACCTACACGGCGAAGGCGCAGGAGCTCGTCGCCCGGCACAGCATCGACGAGGCGCTGCTCGTCGCCCGCGGCGCCGCGACGGACGTGGTGCCGTTCGCCCGGCGGATCGGCGTCGACCACCCGTACGAGAGCGAGAAGGCCGCCCTGCTCGACGCCGTCGCGGGGGCGAACCGCTGCCATGCGGTGTGGTCGCCGGAGCTCGGGTTCGCGACCGTGTTCGGGTTCGACACCGACATCGACGCGGTCGACCTGTTGCACACGTCGCTGCTGGTACAGGCGAACCGGGCCATGTCCGCGGCGGAGCCACCCGGGGGCAAGGCGGGGCGCGCGCGGCTGAAGACGTTCCGCCAGTCGTTCCTGGTCGGGTTCGCCGTCCGGATCGGCGAGCGCCTCAGCCAGGCCGTCGCGTCCGCCGCGCTCCCCCCGGACACCGCCTCCGACCTGCTGCCGGTCCTCGCGGCCCGGGATGCGCAGGTGCGCGAGACGATGGAGCGGGTGTTCCCGCGTACCGTCCGCGGCCGCGGCACCAGAGTGGACAGCGACGAGGGCTGGGACTCCGGCCGCGCCGCCGCCGACCGGGCGGCGCTGCACCGGAGCTGAGAGGATTCTCAGGGTCCCGCCGAGGTCGCGCCCTGATGCCGCTCGGGATCGATCGTTGCGAACCTGCCTGCATGACCCCATTGCTGGCACGCCTCGGCGCCCCCGTCCTGCTGTTCGTCTACGGCACCCTCCGGCTCATCGACGGGCGCGACGGCCACCACGACAAGGACGGCGCCCTCTGGAACGTCGGGCACGTCTGCTTCTTCATCGCGTTCGTGCTGCTGGCGGCGCTGACCGTGCACGCGTACCGGACGCTGCACCGGCACCGGGGTGTCGCCCTGCCGGCGGTCGCCGCCGCGCTCTTCGGCGCCGGCTGTTTCCTGTGGGTGATCGTCGGGGACATCTTCGCGTCGTTCCCCGAGCTGCCGGACGCGCTGCAGGTCGTCGGCCCGGCACTGTTCCAGCTCGGGATGCTGGCGTTGCTGGTGCTGCTGGTGCTGGCGCGGCGCGCGCCGTGGTGGAGCCCGGCGCTGGTGGTGGCGGCGTTCGCGGCGATCGGGGTGAACCTGGACCTGATCCCGCTCGCGGCGGTCCTGCTGTTCGCGGGTCTGCTGCCGCTCGGCCGCGCTGTTACTCCAACGCCCGCGAACGCCGCCTGAGCGTCGCCGCCGCTATGCCTGCCGGCGCTGCCTGAGCGTCGCCGCCGCTATGCCTGCCGGCGCTGCCTGAGGGTCGCCGCCGCGATCCAGTTCCAGGCGATGGCGACGCCGAGGAACAGGGTCAGTGCTCCGCCGGTGCCGCCGGTCATCGCCCACGCGAGGCCGAGCGCGAACAGTACACCCGCGAAACGCCCTGAAACGGCCCAGCCGACCTGGCCGGTCCGGCGGAACCCGGCCGCGAGCACGAAACAGAGCGCGATCATCGAGAAGAACGACACGCTGGCGCCGGCGTTGTGCACGATCATGTGGCCGCTCATCGTGGTCAGGCGACCTTCGGGGGTGCCGAGCGGGAAGCCGTCGCTCGCGTCCATCCGGAACACGGCCGCGATGAGCAGCCCCACCCCGATGGCCGCGTGCAGTGCTCTTGTGGCTTTCGCGGCTCCTGTACCGGCGGCCGCCGCCACGCTGAGCAGCCCCACCACCACGAAGCTGGTGGTCTGCACCCAGCCGAGGTCGCCCAGGGCGAGCATGCTGACGGGGTGGCGGGTGATGTCGTACCCGTCGCGGGTGGCCGCCTGCACGACCGCCACGACGGTGAACAGGGGCGCCGCGAGGATCCCGGCGTTCGCCAGGGCGCTGGGGGTGCTGACTCGGTCGGTGCTGACGGTGTCGAGCATGATCGGATCCTTCCGGTTGCGTCTTCGCTCACTGACGCGTCGAACGGCTCCCCCGTTTTTCGACACACGTTCGTCGAACCTTTGAACCGGTCCGGGCGGCGGTGCGTGGACGCGGGGTATGCGGATCCTCTTCACCGCGTGCCCGATGTTCGGCCACGTCAACCCGGTCCTGCCGCTGGCCCTCGCCGCCCGCGCCGCCGGCCACGACGTCGTGGTCGCGACCGGCCCCGACATGGCCGCCCGCCTCACCGTCCCCACCTGGGCCGTCGGCCCCTCACACCACGAGGCCGGCGGCGGCCCCGGGACGGACTGGCTCGCGTACTTCGCCTCGACCGCCCGCGCCCGCGCCGCCGACCTCGTCCCGCGCGCCCTGGATTGGAAGCCCGACCTCGTGATCTCCGAGGACACCGAGCTGTCCGGCCCGGTCGCCGCCGCCGCGACCGGCGCCCGCCACATCGTCCACGGCATCGGCATCATGCCGCCGATCCGGCTCTGGGCCGCGCTCGGCCCCGCCCTCGACGGCCTGTTCGACCAGTTCGGCGTGCCCGGCACGAGCGCCGGTCACCGGGCCGCCACGTACCTCGAGCTGTGCCCGCCGTCCCTGCGCCCCGCGGACCCCGCCGCCGAACGGATCTGGCCCACCACACTCCCGCTGCGCCCCGTCGCCGGCACGCCCTCCGGCTCCGAACAGCTGCCCGCTTCCCTCGATTCGCTGCCGTACGAGCGGACCGTCCACCTCACCCTCGGCACCGTCTTCCACGCCAACCGCAACGTCCTGCACACCGCGATCGCCGCCCTGTCAGCGCTGCCCGTGAACGTGGTCGCCACCGTCGGCCCCGACGTCGACCCCGCCGGCTTCGGCCGCCAGCCTGCGCACGTGGTGCTCGCCCCGTACCTGCCGCACACCCTGCTCCTGCCCCGCTGCACCGCCGTCGTCTCCCAGGCCGGCGCCGGCATCATGTTCGGCTCCCTCGCCCACGGCCTGCCCCACCTGGCCCTGCCACAGGGCGGCGACCAGTTCACCAACGCCGAGGCCATCGAACTCTCAGGCACCGGCCTGGCCCTCCACCCCGCCGAGGTCACCGGCGCCGCGATCACCGACCGCCTCACCGAACTCCTGACCAACCCCACGTACACCGCAGCCGCCACAGCCGCCCGCACCGACCTCGCCACCATGCCCGACGCCCCCACCGTCCTCACCACCCTGACCACCTCCCCCCACGGTTGATCGAGCAGAAGATCCGGCCAGACCCACCTGTCGATCAGGCTCACCCACCCAACGCCATGACCGCGCCGACCCACCTTTGATCCATGGACAGATCCGGCCGCCCCCACGACCAGATCCCTGCTTGGATCAACGACCACCACCACCACTTCGTCGAACGCAGCAGCCGCAACGCGAACCAGCACAACCGCGCGTCCGCCGGCAGGCGCGCAGGTTGGCCCGGCCGTGGTCGACCAGGCAGACGTGCCAGGCTGCGGGTTTCCGCCGGCGCGGTTCAGTTCGGCGTCGTGCTCGCGCTGGTAGGCGAGGATGCGGATAACACCGTTGTCGGCGAACCGGCCGACCAGGGCCCCAACACCGAGAACTCGGTCGACGGCGGCGACACCGTGCAGCTCGACCAGCCACGCACCGTCGCCAGCGCCGATGACAAGGAACACGGCCATTCAGCGGCGCTCGCGCGGCGTCCGTTTCCTCGGTGCCGGAACGCCGGACCCCGGACGATCGGTGCCCACCCAGAATCGACAGGCTTCCCGGTTGCAGCGCGACGCAAGGCGGGGCGGCGAGGCTGCGCTGCAACCGGGGGTAACCGCGCCAGCACCCAAGGGCTGCGCGTGGAGCGCGCTGAACTGCGACGGCACGCTGGTCAGCGGCGACAGGCTGGGAGATGGAACACGGTCGACAGCAAGAGGGCCCACTGCACTGGGGTCAGCAAGCGACGGCAGACAAGGAGCAGGGGTCCGGCGTGAAGGCCAGCTCGACACGGGGCCAGCTCGACGCGGGCGGCGATGCGCGGTCGGGCGGCAGAACGGGCTGAACTGCGAAGGCACGCCCAGGCAACGGCGACAGGCCGGGAGATGGAACACGGTCGACAGCAAGAGGGGCCACTGCGCTGGGGTCAGCAAGCGACGACAGACGAGGAACAGAGGCACGCGCGGCGCGGGGGCGGGGGCTGGCTGCGTGGGACCAGGGCGGCAAAGGCGGGACGGCACGGTGCGGAGCGGGGCGGCACGGGGCGGCACGGGGCGGTGTAGTGCGATGCGGCACGGTGCGGTGCGGCACGGCACGACGCGGGGCGGTGCGGCACGGCACGACGCGGGGCGGTGCGGCACGGCACGACGCGGGGCGGTGCGGCACGACGCGGGGCGGTGCGGCACGGTGCGGTGCGAAGAGACTGTGCTGCGGCGGGGGAAGCCGAACACAACGGCAGCGGGCTGTGCGCGGAACGGGCTGGACCGCGACAGCACGCCGAATAGCGGCAGCGCGCTGGGCAGCGGTGACAGGCGGGGGACGAAGTGGGGTGGGTGGTGGGTAGGGGTTACTTACGCGGGGGTTGGGGAGTGGCGGCGGAGCAGGAGCAGGGCGGCGCCGGTCGCGGTGACGAGTGCGCCGGTGGTGGCAGCTGGCAGGGCGGGTGGGATGCCGCCGGGGGTAGACGGTGATGCCGAGGACGCGCGACAGGCCCCACGGGGCGGGCGGCACGGGGCGGGGCGACTGCGCTGCGGCGAGGGAAGCCGAACACAGCGATAGCGGGCTGTGCGCGGAACGGGCTGGACTGCGACAACACGCTGGGCAGTGAACGGCAGGCTGGACTGCGGCTGCACGCCGAATAGCAGTAGCACGCTGGGCAGCAGCATGCCGAACAGCGGCAGCACGCTGGACTACGGCAGCACGCTGGACTACGGCAGCACGCTGGACTACGGCAGCACGCTGGACTACGGCAGCACGCTGGACTACGGCAGCACGCTGGACTACGGCAG